>CANRHW010000041.1 GCA_947630525.1 uncultured Clostridia bacterium
ACGCCCTCCTCTACGACAAGGCGGTTTATGCCGTCACGGAAAGCCGCCCAGGGAGCGCCGTCCGGGTCGGTATAGGAGGTCATTTCTCCGGTACCGCTCACTGTGAGCACGCCATTTTCAAAGACCCACTCCAGCCCCGGGCCGCACTTCCCGCTCTGGGAGGGCAGGGGCGTTACGATCAGGCTCAGCTCCGTTTTTGCGCTGAGGCCAGCGGCGAGCTTGTTCCCGCGGGAAAGATCCAGCCGTCCCGTCACAACGGCGGAGCCCGCGTACGCGGTATCGGGCTGCTCGTCCCAGATCAGGGGCGTACGCACCCACAGGCCGCTTTCGGAAAGGCACAGGGCCGAATCCGGCAGCTCGACCGGGGCGAGCTGCTCCACGGTCAGCGGGCCGGGAGCTTCAATTTCCCGCAGCGTAACGGTCGTGTCTTCGCCGGCTTTGTACCATTCGGCCATTTTGTGCCCGAGTATCATATTTTTTACCGTTTCAAACATGGGCAGTATATCCGGGTGTATTCGCCTGTGAGTGGCGGCGTCGACCGCATCGGGGTAGGCCTTGGTAAGAGCGGCCTGCAAAGGCGCGAAGCGGTTGGCGTTGAGCACGGACTTGATATTGTCGAAAAACAAACCGTCAAAATTGGCCTCGCTCACGGGTTCCCTAATATTATCATAATAAAAATTTCTCTGCAACGCGTTGAGGAAGCCGAGCACCATGCTTTCGGATACGGCATTCTCGAAGCCGCAGTCCAGCACTTTTTGGACATATTCCGGATTTTCGGCGGCAAAATCCATATATGCGTCCCTGACGGTATAACCGTCGCCCGCGGCCAAGGCCGGGACTGACGAGAGCAGAACCATGGCCGCCGCAAGCAGTGAAACTGTTTTTTTCATAAATTACTCTCCTTGACTTATACTATTTTCCAGTTGGTATTATACAATAAAAACGCGCGGCTTGTCAATATTTCTTTTCTAAAATTTATAGTTGATTTTTTTAAGAAAATACTGTATAATAACATTAACCCCCATCAATGGTACTCCCTTCATGAAAAATATATGGGGACGGCTGAAAAAATTTTTGAAATTTGCGGAACTTTTTTGGCGGCTTACCGTCTAAAAGGTGTAACGCAACAAGGCGGGAGGACGGAGCCGCCGGAAGCTCCGCCCCCCTGCCGGCACTATCCGGCGCACGAAAATGATTTTACATATTAGAAAGGAAGACGACTATGAAAAAGACTTTGAAAAGAGCCCTTGCTATCCTGTCCGCCGCGGCGCTGCTGGGCTGCGCCGCTTCGGCCGAGTACGAATACGCGAAGCCCATGCTTCCCGCGGGAGAGGTTGAGATCATGGCGAACGTTCCAAAAATCGACCACGGCTATATCGTTGGCGAAATGACCGTCAAGGAAAACTCCGATACCATTGTGGGCGAGGACGATACCCACCTTTACAAGGCCGACGGGGCCTTTGTCCTCAACGACAAGGGTCAGGCCCTGACCTTTGAGGACATAAAGCCCGGCGACAAGCTGACCTACTACGTGGACGGCAACGCTCCAATGACGCTTCAGCTGCCCGTACACTACAGCCCCGCCGCCGTCGTTGTAGCCACGGAAAATTCCTATGTAAACCAAGTGATAGGCGTATTTGACGAGGACGGCCTTGCCAATGACGAGAGCCTTAAGCTCAACTACGACCTTTCCACCCCGTATTTCAGCCATACCCGCGAAGCCGCCTTTATCAGCGGCAAGGCGCTGGTGCTCTATGAAAACACCACCCGCAGCATTCCTCCCCAGACCAGCCCCGCCGCCATTGTAAAGCTGACGGACGATGAGCCGGAGGCGGTTCCGCCCTTCATGGGTCACGGCCCTCAGATAGCCGATACCGACGCCTATATCTCCGGCAGCCTGGCTGTTGACGAAAACGGCGAGACCCTCGCGGGCAAAGACGGCGCCGGTGAGGAAATACACCTTTACAAAAACGAAAACACCCTCATTATAAACAAGCAGGGAGAGGAAAAGACCTTTGCCGACATCAAGGCCGGCGACAGCCTCATCTATTACGTGAGCGCAAGCGAGCCCATGACTTTGCAGCTGCCGGTGCATTATACCGCCGAGGTCATTGTTATCGACGATGGCAGCGACGTGAACGTACTTTTGGGTAATTTTGACGCGGAGCTCCTTGACGCGGTCAACAGCCTTGTACTCCACATTGGCGAAAACACAAAGATTTACGGGGCCGACGGCTTTAACGGCGGCACGGCGCTGGCGCTCTATAACTTCGCGACCATGAGCATACCCGCCCAGACCACCCCCATAGCGGTAGTGGTAATGGCCAATCAGCCCCAGGCGCCCACCCCCGCCGACGTGGCTCCCGACCTTTCCGGCGTAAGGAAAATCGTTGCCGGCGACAGCACCCTCGGCTACATTCCCGTCACCGTGAACGGCGTGCAAATGCTGCCCGTCCGCGAGGTGGCGGAGGCGCTGGGCTATAGCGTTGACTGGATAGAGGAAAGCCAGACCGTAACGGTGGGCTTCGCCAGTTTCACCGTGGATCAGGACGCCTACGCCTTTGCAAAAATGGCGCCCCAGGCGCTGGGTCAGGCCCCGGTGCTGATCGCCATGCCCGGCGACGTTTACGCCAAGACCTATGTTCCGGCCATATTCTTTACGGCGGTAATGGACGGCCGCATGACCGTCGACGGCGACACCCTGATTATTAATGCGGCGGAGTAAGCGCAAATACAAAGAGAAAAGCACAAATACAAATCAGAGGGGAGCAAAGACAGTCTTTGCTCCCCTCTGTCGCGATTTTTTTACACAAGATAATCCAGCGGGTTAAGATAGTTGCCGTTTTGAATGACCTCGAAATGCAGATGAGGCCCGGTGGAATTTCCCGTGCTGCCGCTGTAGCCCACAAGGCCGCCCCTATCCACCCACTGTCCGGGAGAAACCGCCAGCGAGCTCATATGCGCATAGGTGGTGACTATGCCGTAACCGTGGTCGATCTGCACGTAATTGCCGTAGCTGGGATTATACTGGGCGGTTATGACCGTGCCCGCCGCTCCCGCGCCTACCGGCGTACCGGCGGCCACCGCAAGATCGATGCCCCGATGCTCGCGGCCCCAGCGCCAGCCAAAGCCGCTGCTGAGCCGCCCGCTGAGAGGATAGCTGAAGCCGTCCTCCAGGGCGTTGCGCAGCTTTGTTCCGGTGCGTTCCACCTGGGTGGTGGGTTCGATAACGGTCTTTGTGCTGACGACGGCTTCCGACAGGAACTGGCCGTTGCTGTAGACGCTCTCCACAACGGAAGTGTTGAGCCCCTCCTCGCCGGGGACGTCCACCTGAACGTCGCCTACGTACATATTTTCATCCGGCGTTTGAGTAACCTCAAAGGGGACGGCGTCGGTGCGGGTCTCGGTGACGGTGCTGATAACCGTAAGCGCGCCGCCGTTTTCAAGCAGGGCCGTCATGTCGCCCGCGGGAGTGAGCTCATCCTTGCGGGTTATACATTCCTCCACCTGGACTTCGGCGGAAAGTCTGGCGCTGCCGCCCATGGCGTACTTTGCCTGATAGTCGGCCAGCGCCGCGTCTATTTCCCCGGCGGACGCGGCGGTGAAGAGCTCCCTGCCGTCCACCGACAGGGTGTAGCCCCGGCAAAGCCCCGGCGCCGCCGCGAGGATGGCGTTGACAGCCGAATCGCCGTCCACAAGGTTTTTCCTCAGAGCCAGCTTGGCGCTGACCTCAATGTCGGGCCGCTTTGCGCCCAAACGGTAGGCCTTTTGCACGGCGGCGCCGATTATGGCGGCGGAGTCGTCGGCGGCGGCCACGGTGCAGAGCTTCGTGTCGCCGCAGTAATAGTCAACGCCTACGGTGCAATAGGTACTCAGCACCCCCAGCCCGGCGGCGCATACCGCCGCGCCGACCCCAATGGCCGCAAAGCGGCGGGCGTTCCGGCTGACGGCGGCCCCAACGGCCTTGAAGGCCCGGACGGGCGCCGGGCGCCGGGCCGGCCTTTTGACCTTATTTTGAGACATATCGTTTTCGGCCGCCAAGGGCTTTTTGACCGGCGCGGCTCCATGACCGAAAGGAAGCGCGCCGGATATTATCCGACCGCGTGAATTTTCAATTTCCATGGGTATCATCCTTCCAAAATTGTTTTGCTGCTTCGTTCAATTAGTTAGATTATATTTATTCTAATCCCACTTTAGAACATTTATGTAAAACATTTTTAACATTTTTGTAAACTTTGACAAGTATAGCACACCAAAAAGCAAAAATCAAGTCTTTTTTAAAAAATTTTACAAAAAAATTTTTTCAACAAAGAATATTCCGGCCCCAATACGGCGAAAATTTATCCCGCCCCGCCGCCTGCGGGTATTGACAGAACGGCACTTCTATGGTATAATATCGAAGATATAGGGACAAGCCGCGGGAACAGGAAACGGGCGGCCGACGGCCGCGAGCTTTTGCGCGGAGACTGCAAAAACGGAACGGCGCGGGCCCTCCCCATTAACAAAGAAAGGACAGGCGATAAAATGAAGGCTTATTTGATCTTGGCCGACGGGAGCGTCTATACGGGCGAATCCTTCGGCGCCAATCGCGACGCCGTGATGGAGGTAGTGTTCAATACGTCCATGACCGGATATACGGAGGTGCTCACCGACCCATCCTATTACGGCCAGGGCGTAATCATGACATATCCTATCGAGGGCAACTACGGAGTGAATTATCAGGATATGGAAAGCCGCCGCATTTGGGTGAGCAGCTTTATCGTGAGAGAATACACCACCCTCGCCTCAAATTTCAGGAACGAGGCCACGCTGGACGAGTTCCTGCGCAGATATGACATACCCGCCATAAGCGGCGTGGACACCCGCGCCCTGACAAAGAAAATACGCGAAAGCGGCACCATGGGCGGCTATCTCACCACCAACCCGGACTTCGATAAAGAAGAGATCGTCGAAAAGCTTAAAGCCTACGCCATAAAGGACGCGGTAAAGACCGTGACCCGCGGCGGCAAAACCCGGCTGGTGAACGACGGCGGCTACAGGGTTGCGCTGCTGGACGTGGGGGCCAAGGATAACATCGCCGATTCCCTCCACCGCCGTGGACTGGACGTTACGGTCTATCCGGCGCTGACCTCCGCCGAGGAAATACTGGCCGCCAAGCCCGACGGCATTATGATAAGCAACGGCCCCGGCGACCCCACCGACTGCGGCGAGGTCATAGCCAACATCAAAAAGCTCTACGATTCGGACGTGCCTATCTTCGGCATATGTTTGGGGCACCAGCTTATGGCGCTGGCCACGGGGGCTTCCACCGAAAAGCTGAAATACGGCCATAGGGGAGCCAATCACCCCGTCAAGGACCTGGCCCTGGGCCGGGTGTACATCACCAGTCAAAACCACGGTTATGTGGTCAGCAAAATAAATGAGGACGTGGCCGAAATAAGCCATATAAACGTAAACGACGGCACGGTCGAGGGCCTGCGCTACAAGGGCAAGAACATTTTTACCGTACAGTTCCACCCCGAGGCCTGCCCCGGCCCCCAGGACACGGAATATCTCTTTGACGAATTTATAGCTATGATGGGAGGAAAGAACAATGCCTAAGAGCCCGGACATCAAAAAAGTTCTTGTTATCGGCAGCGGCCCCATCATCATCGGCCAGGCGGCGGAATTTGACTACGCCGGCACCCAGGCCTGCCGCAGCCTTAAAGACGACGGCGTCGAGGTGGTGCTTATCAACTCCAACCCCGCCACCATAATGACGGATAAGGACATAGCCGACAAGGTTTATATCGAACCCCTTACCACCGAAACCGTGGAAAAGGTCATACTTGCCGAAAAGCCCGACTCCATTCTGCCCACGCTGGGCGGTCAGACGGGCCTTAACCTGGCAATGGAGCTGGCCGAGGCCGGGTTCCTTGCCGAGCACAACGTAAAGCTGCTGGGCACCAGCAGCGAGACCATAAAAATGGCCGAGGACCGGCAGAGCTTCAAGGACGCAATGCTCAGCATCGACCAGCCCTGCATCGCCAGCAAGGTGGTGGAGACCTACGCCGACGCCCTGGCCTTTGCAAAGGAGATAGGCTTCCCGGTGATAGTGCGGCCGGCCTACACCCTGGGCGGCACCGGCGGCGGCATTGCCGAGACCGAGGAGGAGCTGGCCCAGATAGCGCCCCACGGACTGCGGCTTTCCAGAGTGGGCCAGGTGCTCATCGAAAAGTGTATCGCCGGCTGGAAAGAAATAGAATTTGAGGTGATACGTGACGGCGCGGGCAGCTGCATAACCGTCTGCTCCATGGAAAACCTCGACCCCGTAGGCGTACACACCGGCGACAGTATAGTAGTGGCCCCGGCCCAAACCCTGGCCGACAAGGAATATCAGATGCTTCGCACCGCGGCCATAAGGATAATCGACAAGCTTAAGGTGGAGGGCGGCTGCAACGTACAGTTCGCGCTGGAGCCCAACTCCTTTGAATACGCGGTAATCGAGGTCAATCCCCGCGTGAGCCGCTCCTCGGCCCTGGCCAGCAAGGCCACGGGCTATCCCATAGCCAAGGTGGCGGCCAAAATCGCCCTGGGCTATCGCCTGGACGAAATAAAGAACGCCGTAACCGGAAAGACCTTTGCCTGCTTTGAGCCGGCGCTGGACTACATAGTGGCCAAGATACCCAAGTGGCCCTTTGACAAATTCGTTACCGCCGAGCGCAAGCTGGGCACTCAGATGAAGGCCACCGGCGAAGTGATGAGCATCAACACCACCTTCGAGGGTGCGCTGATGAAAGCCGTCCGCTCTTTGGAGCTCAACATTTACAGCCTCGACCTGCCCGCTTACCGGGATATGGAGCCCGACGCACTCCGCCGGGAGCTGCGCAAGATTGACGATATGCGCCTGTTCGTTGTGGCGCAGGCTCTGAAAAAGGGCATAAGCGTTGAAGAAATAAACGATATAACAAAAATCGACAAGTGGTTCCTTGGCAAGATAGACAATATAATGAAGCTGGAGGCGGCCCTCCGCAGCGAGGAGCTGACCCCCGCCCTGTTGGAAAAGGCCAAGATATACGGCTTTTATGACAAGGTCATAGGCGAAATAACGGGCAGGACCGACAGAGAGGTAAAGGCCCTGCGCACCCAATGGGGCATACTGCCCGCCTACAAAATGGTGGACACCTGCGCCGCGGAGTTCGAGGCGATGACCCCCTACTACTATTCCTGCTACGGCAGCGAAACCGAGGCCGACCCCGCCGGCGGCCGCAAAAAGATACTGGTGCTGGGCAGCGGCCCCATAAGGATAGGGCAGGGCATCGAGTTCGACTACTGCTCGGTACACGCGGTATGGGCGTTGAGCAAGCTGGGTTATGAGACCATTATCGTCAACAACAACCCGGAGACCGTATCCACCGACTTTGACATATCGGACAAGCTCTATTTCGAGCCCCTAACTCCCGAGGACGTGGAAAACATAGTGGATATCGAGCAGCCCTACGGCGCCATAGTCCAGTTCGGCGGCCAGACGGCCATCAAGCTGACCAAGGCCCTTAACGACATGGGCGTGCGCATACTGGGCACCGACGCCCGGGACGTGGACAGGGCCGAGGACAGGGAGCTGTTCGACGAGGTGCTGGAGAAATGCAGGATACGCCGCCCCCAGGGCAGAACCATCTTTACCTGCGAGGAGGCTATCGCCGCCGCCAACGAGATCGGTTATCCGGTGCTGGTGCGGCCCAGCTATGTGCTGGGCGGCCAGGGCATGGAGATTGCCTACAACGACACGGACATCACCGTGTATATGGAAATAATCAACCGCAGCGTCCAAGAACACCCCATACTTGTGGACAAGTACGTGCTGGGCAAGGAAGTCGAGGTCGACGCCGTCTGCGACGGCACCGACATACTCATTCCGGGCATTATGGAGCATTTGGAGCGGGCCGGCATCCACAGCGGCGACAGCATCAGCGTTTACCCCGCCCAAACCCTGACCCAGGACGAAAAAGATACAATAATACGCTTCACCAAGAGCCTCGCTACCGAGCTCCACGTGGTGGGCCTCATAAACATACAGTTCATCGTCGCGCCGGACGGGGTTTATGTAATAGAAGTAAATCCCCGCAGCAGCCGCACCGTGCCCTACATCAGCAAAGTGACCAACGTGCCCATAGTGGCCCTGGCCATACGGTGTATGCTGGGCGAACGGCTCAGGGATCTAGGCTACGGAGTTGACCTCCACCCCGAGGCCGACTATGTGGCCGTAAAGATGCCCGTGTTCAGCTTTGAAAAGCTCCACGACGTGGACACCGCCCTTGGGCCGGAGATGAAATCCACCGGCGAGGTGCTGGGCATAGCCCCCACCTTCCACGAGGCGCTGTACAAATCCTTTATCGCCAGCGGCTTTGTCATTCCCGAGCGGGGCAATATGCTCATCACCGTCCGCGACACCGACAAGGAGGAGGTGTGCCGCCTGGCAAAGGACTTTGACGACTACGGCTTCGGCATATACGCCACGGGCGGCACCTGCGAATACCTGCGCAAAAACGGCATCCACGCCCGCAGGGTCAACAAGATTGCCGAGGGTGCGCCGGATATACTTGACTTTATCAGCGCCGGCGGCGTCGATCTGGTGGTCAACACTCCCACCCGCGGCCGCCAGCACAACCGCGACGGCTTTAAGATACGCCGCACCAGCGTTGAGCGCAGCGTGCCCTGCATGACCAGCCTTGACACCGCCAGGGCCCTGCTGACCGCCATAAAGCAAAAGGACGAGGGCGAGCTGGGAATAGTGGACATTTCAACCATATAATATAGCACAGTAGCAAAAAGTTCGGTTCTGCCGGACTTTTTTGCGGATAGGCAATAGGTGACGTTATGAAAAAACGCGTTATATCCGCCGTTTGTCTGGCGGCAATAATATGCTTGGTTTCTCTGAGCCGTGGGGCGGCTTTTTCCGACGTGAGCGAGGGGGACTGGTACGGCGGCGTGGTGGCGGTTATGGCCGGGGCCGGATTCGTCAACGGCTATCCTGACGGTAGCTTCCGCCCCGACGACCCAATAAGCGGGGCCGAACTGGTCAGCATCGCCGCCCGTATGCGGGGCCTCGAACCCAAGGCCCCGCAGAGCGGCCACTGGGCCGCCGGACTTATGGCGGCGGCCCTTGACGCGGGCTGGTACGACTGGGACGAGCTGCCGCCAACCGCGCGGAATTACGACGACCCGATACCGCGCCAATTGGCGGTAAAAATCGTGATAAACGCCTTTGCCCCCGGGGCCAGGGGCGATTACAATACCGAGTCTGCGAAAATAGCCGACTTTACCCAGCTTGACGGGCGGTATTACGAGCCCGTGCTGGCGGCTTACGCCCTTGGCATAGCCGGCGGCGACGAGCTCGGCCGCTTTAATCCGAGGGCCGGACTTACAAGGGCCGAGGCCTGCGCCCTGCTCAGCCGGGCCGACGGGAAGGCCCCTCCGCCGGAAAAGCCGGCCGCCGGCGAGCCGGAGCCCGCCGCCCCCGTTTCGGGAGGGGTCAGTGAAAACGGCCGTTTAAGCGTGGACGGCGCCCGCCTGGTTAACGAAAGGGGCGAGCCCGTAGTTCTGCGTGGCATGAGCACCCACGGCATACAGTGGTTCCCCCAATTCCTGAGCGCAAACGTTATCAAATCCACCGCCGAACGGGGCGCAAATCTCCTGCGGCTGGCCATGTATACCGCCGAGGGCGGGTATCTCAGCGACAACTCCCTAAAGGAGACCCTTTTTGCCGCCGCGGACAGAGCCATAGCCTTGGATATGTACGTCATCCTTGACTGGCACATACTTTCCGACGGCGACCCCATGGCCCATCTGGCCGAGGCAAAGGCCTTTTTCGCCGAAGCGGCCGAAAGGTATAAGGACAGCCCCGCCGTCCTCTATGAAATATGCAACGAGCCCAACGGAGCCGTTACCTGGGGCGAAAACGTCAGGCCCTACGCGCTGGAGGTGGCCGGAGTGATACGGGCCGCGGCGCCCAATTCCGTAATACTTGTGGGCAGCCCCACCTGGAGCCAGGATCTCCACAAGGTAACGGAGGCCCCGCTTGAACTGGAAAACGTCATGTACACCTGTCACTTTTACGCGGGGACGCACACCGGCTGGCTGCGGGACAGGATAGACGCGGCGCTGGCCGCGGGGCTGCCGGTATTTGTCAGCGAATGGGGTACGAGCGCCGCCGACGGAAGCGGCGGGGTCTTTGAGGCTGAAACGAAAATATGGCTTGACTTTATGGCCGAACGGGGCCTGAGCTGGGCCAACTGGTCGCTCTGCGACAAGGCCGAAACTTCGGC
>CANRHW010000042.1 GCA_947630525.1 uncultured Clostridia bacterium
GCTCCTCCTTTTCCCCACAAAGCCTCACCGGCTTTGTGGGGGCCCCGTGACCCCATAAGAGACTATTTTTAAGCTCGTACCCGTTTGCTCCTCCTTTTCCCCACAAAGCCTCACCGGCTTTGCGGGGGCCCCGTGACCCCATGAGAGACTTATTTTAGGCTCGTACCCATTTAAGCAAGTACGCCAAATCTCAGTTTTAAGAGATGATACAAATGAAAAAACAAATAAAAATACCAAACAAATCCACGCTGGCGCTGATAATATTCTGCGCGGTATGCCTGTCGACGGCCGCGACCCTGCTGGTAATGCAGTTGGCCTCCGGCTCGGATCAGGCCGTGGACGAGGCCGCCCAGCAGCCCCCGGCCCCCGTCACGATCGAGGTCGCCGCCGTGGGCGACAACCTTATGCATCTGCCGCTGATAAGAAGCGGCCTAACGGATTTGGGCTACAACTTTGACGGCTTTTACGAACACGTTGCGCCCTACCTTGCCGCCGCCGACCTTAAAGCAATAAATCAGGAGACCGTATTTATCGGCGATCCCTCGCGCTACAGCGGCTATCCAAGCTTCGGCGGGCCCACCGCAGTAGGCGAAAGCGTGGTCAGGGCGGGCTTCAACGTTATAGAGCAGGCCTCGAACCACTCCTACGACATGGGCCGCGACGGCCTGACTGACACCATGACTTTTTGGAAATCCGAGCCCGTTACCATGCTCGGCGTTAACGAGAGCCCCGAAGCCGCGCTGAGGATAGACAAATTTGAAAAGGACGGCTTCACGGTGGCCATGCTGAACTACACCTACAGTCTAAACGGCTACGTTTTGCCCGCAGGCAGCGAATATCTGGTGAATTTGCTGGACGAGGAAAACCGCCCGGCCATTGCCGCTCAGATAGCCAGGGCTAAGAGCGAGAGCGACATGGTGATTGTTTTTCCCCACTGGGGCACCGAATACGACACCGAGCCCGACGACTATCAGCGGGATTGGCTCAAATTCTTTAACGAGAACGGAGTTGACATAATTATCGGCTCCCATCCGCACGTGCTTCAGCCCGTGGAGGAGTTCGTGGGCGAAACCGGGTATAAAACTCTGGTGTTTTACTCCCTTGGCAACTTCATCTCCAATCAAAGCTCCGTGGTAAAGGAGCTGGGCGGAATGGCCAGAGTCACTCTTGTGAAGGACGAGGCGGGCTGCCGGATAGATAAATATTCGCTGGAACCCTGCTTTACTCATGTTTCCGGCGGAAAATACACGGTCTATATGCTCAGGGACTACACCGACGAGCTGGCCCGTACCCATTCGAAATACGGCGGCTCCCTCAGCACCGCCGACATCTGGAACAAGTTTTATGAAATAACCGGCGTTCAACAGCCGGCGGCGTAAAAAAGTAATAGTTTATTCAAAATTTTACGACAAAGCTGAAACAAAACCCGGTTATCATAGGTATAAGGATGTGATGAATTATGAAGAAACCATTTAAACGGCTGCTTGCCGCCATAACCGCCTGCGCGGCCGGAGCGGCGGCCGTGCTGATAATTCAGGGCAGCGCCTACGACGGCAATGTGAGCGTTCAGCTCAACGGCCAGGAGCTTGTCTTTGCGCAGGCTCCAATCATTCAGAACGACACTACCCTTGTGCCGATGCGCACCATATTTGAAGCCCTGGGGATGGACGTGTCCTGGAACGAGGGCAACAGCTCGGTCACGGCGGTCAAAAACGGCAAAAGCGTCTTTGTGACAGTGGGCAGCAAAAGCGCCGAAATAAACGGCCAGGCCGTTGAGCTGGCCGAAGCCCCGGTGATACTTAACGGCACCACCCTTGTGCCGCTTAGGGTAATAAGCGAGGCTATGGGCGTGGACGTGCAGTGGGACGAGGAAAATTACCGCGTCATCCTGACCGACGAGGACAAACCGGCGGACGACAGTTGGAAAGAGCTGACCGGCAATATAGACCTGACCGCCATGACGGTCAGCGGGCCGGGGCTTTCGGTCAGCGGCAAGACCGTAACGGTCAGCGGCCCCGGCGATTTCACGGTTACCGGCACGAACGGCGACGCCATGATAAAAGTGGCCGCCGACGGCAGAGTTAAGCTGCGGCTCAAGGGCGTTGACCTGACCAATACCGACGGCCCGGCCATATTCTTTGAGGACTGCGACAAGGGATATATCACCGTTTCCAAGAATACCGAAAACCGCCTTGCCGACGGGGCGCAATACTCCGTTGACGCCAAGGGCACGGTGTTCAGCAACGACGACCTTGAAATACAGGGCGGCGGCAGCCTGACCGTAATATCCAATTACAATCACGCCATTGTTTCCGACGACAAGCTAAAGATTGAGGAGGGCAGCCTTTCTCTGACGGCGGCGGGCGACGGTCTCCACGCCAACGACGGGATAGAGATATCCGGCGGCAGCATAAGCATAACCGCCAAGGGCGACGGCATACAGTCCGAGGGCTATGTTGACGTCACCGGCGGCAGCGTGGACATAACGACTACCGGGCAGGTGGCCCCCAGCTCCGGCGGCTTTGAGGGCTGGGGCGGCTTCGGCGGTCGCGGCGGACGTCAGGGCCGGGGCAATTTGCAGACCGCGGACGGTCAGCAGCAGCCTCAGTTGCCCGACGGTCAACAGTTCCGGCAGCCGGACGGGCAGCCCCCTATGGGCGAGCAGCCTCCTACGAACGGACAGCTTCCAATGGACGGGCAGCCTCAGCAGGATCGCCAGCCGGTACAAACCGCCGACGCGCAGCAAGCCGAGGAAACAGACTATCCCTCCACCAAAGGCATAAAAGCCGAGACTAACCTGCTCATACGCGGCGGAAGCCTTAATGTAAATTCCGCAGACCACTGCCTGCACAGCGCCGGAATAATATATGTCAACGGCGGCACGATGGAGCTCGCCTCTCAGGCGGGCAAGGGCATGTCCGCCCACGCGGGGCTCAACATTGACGGCGGCAACATAAACGTTACCAAGAGCACCGAGGGTCTTGAAAGCAAGGGCCGCTTTGTGATCAACGGCGGCAGCGTCAGCGTGACCGCCAGCGACGACGGTCTGAACGCGGGCGGCACCAACGGCAGGGACGCCGCTCCCGGCAGCGGTCACGACCTGTATATCAACGGCGGCTTTATCTTTGTGGACGCTGCCGGCGACGGGCTTGACGCCAACGGAGCGCTGTATATGTGCGGCGGCACGGCCGTGGTCAACGGCCCCACTAACAGCGGCAACGGCGCTCTTGACAGCGGCGGCAGCATCGTAGCCAGGGGCGGCACCCTCGTGGCCTCCGGCTCCAGCGGCATGGCCGAATATCCCCGCGGCCAGGAATGCACTCAAAATACGGTGGCCTACAGCTTGCAGTCAGTGGCGGCCGGAGATATACTCCGCATTGAGGACGCCGACGGCAACGAGGTATTGACATATACCTCCTCAAAGCCCTATCAAAATATTGTATTTTCTTCGCCCCTGCTTGAACGGGGCAAGGAGTACCGCATCTATACCGGCGGCAGCTATGAGGGCGGCTCATCCGCCGGCGGCATAATGACCGGCGGCAGCTATAGCGGCGGAACCCTGGCCGAGACCTTTACGGCGGACGATACGACTACGGTCATCGGCGGCGGACAGGGCTTCGGCGGCTGGGGCGGCTTCGGCGGCCACGGCGGCGGCCGGTTCGGTATGTAACCTGGATGCGCGGGGGAACCCCTGAACAATAAGGAAAGCTCGAAAGGGAACTCCCTTTCGATAGAAAACATAACATCCCGGGGCGTGTACCCGGGATGTTATAGATTGTCGACAAAGTCAATTTCTTTGTACGGATTCCGTAGGGGCGCGCATTGCGCGTCCGCTTACACAAATTTACGGTAATATTTATACGATTTTGTAAACATACTTGTCGTAATAAAGTTCTCAATCGCTACCGTAAACGTTTGATGGCGGACGGCCAATGGCCGCCCCTACGGTACCAAGGCTACGTAAAATCAATGATGGAACGGAACGTTCCCGGAGGGGGTTCACGCCGGAGACCAGGGGCCCCCGCAAAACGGCGAAGCCGATTTTGTGGGGAAAAGGGGTCGCAGCAAGGCAAGCCAGGTTTAGATTTTTTAAATTTAAACCTGCGATACCGAGCTTGCGACGACGCGGTTCCCCCGACGATTTTTTACGACACTTTTTTCCGCGCTAACCTGAGCAGGCGGCGGTATTCGTCCTCGGCCGATTTGAGCCGTTTAGCGTAGTCCGCCACGGACTTTTCGTCCCGAGCGCCCAGGATTGATGCCTGGAGGTTGCCTATCTCCGTCCGCATGGAGCTCAGCCGCTCGTCAAGGCTCCAAGTGCCGTATTGCAAATCGCGCAGGCGGGCCATTATGTTTTTAATAAAATCTTTTTCCATGCCCATCTTCTCCCGTCATAATATTTTATATTAAATTGTATTTGCCAAAGTGTAACTTTATGCTTGCAAAAAAAACCGCTTTCGGGTATAATATAACCGAGGTGTTTAAAGTGGATATAAATGAACTCAGAGATATAATAAATTACCACAGCCGCAAGTATTACACCGAGGACGAGCCCGAAATATCGGACTTCGAGTATGACGCGCTGATGAACGAGCTCAAACGCATGGAGGCCGAAAATCCCGAGCTTATAACGCCCGACTCGCCCACGCAGCGGGTCGGCGGGGCTATACTTGAGGGGTTTGAAGAAGTGACGCACCTAGTGCCCATGCAGAGCCTGAACGACGTTTTCAGCCGCGAAGAGGTAATGGACTTCGGCCGCCGGGTCGCCGCCGCCGTTGAAAATCCAAAGTACGTCACCGAGCTGAAAATAGACGGGCTCAGCGTGTCGCTGGAATACCGGGACGGGGTGTTCTTCCGGGGAAGCACAAGGGGCGACGGAGTTGTGGGCGAGGACGTGACCGAAAATCTGCGCACGGTGCGTTCCATTCCGCTCAAACTGGCCGAGCCGATCCCCTATCTGGAGGTGCGGGGCGAGGTGTTCATGCCCCACAAAAGCTTTGAGCGGCTCAACCGTATGCAGGAGGAGAGGGAGCAGAGGCCTTTTAAAAATCCCCGCAACGCCGCCGCCGGCAGCCTGCGCCAGCTTGACAGCCGCATCGCCGCCGAACGCGGATTGGACATCTTCGTTTTTAACATTCAGCAGATAGAGGGCCGCCAGGTCAGCACCCACAGCGAGGGCATTGCGCTGCTGGCGGAGCTGGGCTTCAAGACCATACCCATAAAACAGGTCTTTGACACCATAGAGGAGGCCTTCGACGAGGTGCTGCGCATCGGCGAAAGCCGGGGCGAGCTGGATTTCGACATAGACGGCGCCGTAATAAAGGTAAATTCCCTGGCCCAGCGGGAGGCGCTGGGCAGTACGGCCAAATGCCCGCGCTGGGCCGCGGCCTATAAGTTCCCGCCGGAGAAAAAAGAGACAAAGCTGCTGGACATAACCGTACAGGTGGGGCGCACCGGGGTGCTGACGCCCAACGCCGTACTGGAGCCGGTGCGCCTTGCGGGGACGACGGTCTCCCGGGCGACGCTGCACAATATAGATTATATCCACGAAAAAGATATACGCATCGGCGACACGGTGACGGTTCAAAAAGCCGGCGACATTATCCCCGAAGTGCTCGACGTGGCTAAAGACAGGCGCACCGGGGAGGAGCGGGTGTTCGAGATGCCGGCCTTTTGCCCGGTATGCGGGGCCGCCGCCGTCCGAGAGGATGGCGAAGCCGCCGTCCGCTGCACCGGGGGCGAATGTCCGGCGCAGTTGGCGAGAATAATCATCCACTACACCGGCCGCGACGCCATGGACATAGAGGGCCTCGGCCCGGCGTTGGTGAACAGGCTGCTTGACGAGGGGCTCATTCACAGCGTCGCCGACCTGTATTCCCTCAAAGCCGAGCAGCTTGAAAGCCTTGAAAAAATGGGCAAAAGGAGCGCCGCCAAGCTGGTGGCCGCCATTGAACGCTCCAAGGAGCGGGATTTGGGCAATCTGCTGTTCGCCCTCGGCATACGCCATGTGGGCGGCAGGGGCGGGCGGCAGCTCGCGCAGCGGTTCCGAACGCTTGACAATCTGATAAACGCCAGCGCGGAGGAGATTGCCGCCGTAGAGGATATGGGCGATATTACCGCCGCCAGTGTAAAAAATTATTTTGCTCAGGCCCAAAACATGGACATCGTAGAGGGGCTGCGCCGGGCGGGAGTCAACTTTGAGTGCCGAGAGGCCGCGCCCGCCGAGGGCCGCCTGACCGGCAAGACCTTTGTGCTGACCGGCGCCCTGCCCACCCTCAAACGGGCCGACGCGGCCGCCCTTATCGAAAAGCAGGGGGGCAAGGTCTCCGGCTCGGTCAGCAAAAAGACCGACTACGTTGTGGCCGGCGAGGAGGCCGGCAGCAAGCTGGACAAGGCCAACGCTCTGGGCATAACCGTTATCGGGGAAAAAGAGCTCTTGGAATTAATAGAGCGGCCGTGAAAAAATGGCGCAGATCGTTCAAGGGCTGAAATCCTTTATTTAAGGCAAATGTGTGCGTAATATAGTTGTTAAGCAAAAACAAAATAATTAATGTAGAAAATTCGCCCTTACGAGCGAATTTTCTCATTTTATGCCCTTGAACTACGAACGAAAATCACCACTCGGCGTACCTGTGTACGCCGTCGGGAGTGCTTGCTCGGCTTCGCCTGCGCGAGCTGATTTTCGTCCGTTCTGCACGATTTTTTGTCCGGCCGCCGTGCCCCCCAGGTTAAATTTTTAAAACCCTTTTTTGCGGGAATAACTCGGGCTGTTTTAAAGTATTAAAGTCATACCGCGCCCCAAGCCGCAATATCATAGACAGGGGGGCGATAAAATGCGGGACGAGATACTGCGGTTTTTATTGGGGCTGGGACTGGTGACTCTTGGCGGGGACTCCTTTGTGGGGTACGGGGTCAGTCTTGCCCGGAAGCTCCGGCTGCCGGCGGCGGCGGTGGGCGCCACCGTAGTTGCCGTGGGCACCAGCCTGCCCGAAATAGTGGTGGCGGTATCCGCGGCGGCGGGCGGCAACGACCACATGGCCGCCGGCAGCGCATTGGGCTCGGCCATATACAACGCCGCTTTGGCCGGGGGACTGCTGCTTTTGCTGCGGCCGGCCGCCGGCCTTGGGCGCAGGGACCTTTTAAAGCGGCTGCTGTTTTTCCTGCTGGCGGCGGGATTTACGGCTTTTTCCGCCGTTAAAACGGGAACCTTGGGCGTTGGGCTTGGAATAGTGCTGTTGTCAATGTTCGCGGTCTATGCCCTTACCTCCGCCGGAGGGGCCAGAACCTCCGCAACCGCCTGTGACGAGCGGCCGGAGCTGATAGCCGTGGGACTGGCGGTAGGCGCCGCCGCATTGTACCTTGGCTCTGGGCTTGTGGTGGACAACGGGATATTTCTGGCCCACGGCCTCGGCATACCGGAGCGGGCCGCGGCCCTGACCTTTGTGGCGCTGGGGACGGCGCTGCCCGACATCGCCGCCGCGGTCGCCGCCGCAGTGCGCCGCCAACCGGCCTTGGCCCTTGGCAATATCGTTGGGGCAAACATCATAAACCTGCTGCTGGTCATCGGCATACCCGCCGTCATCGCTCCCATGGACGCCGATTTCGCCGTGGCCCGGGATATGGCCGTGGCCGCACTGGCCATGCTGGCGCTGCTGATACCGCCGATAATCACCGGCAAAACCTATCGCTGGCAGGGAGCGGCCCTGTTGATAGGGTTCGGCCTGTTTATGGCGATGAACCTTGTTTGAGCCGGTTTGGAAAAAATTTTATAAAAACTATTGACAAAAATAGAAAATGGTGGTACAGTATTGTTAGCACTCGATGAGCGCGAGTGCTAACAATTTTTTGATTTTAATACAAAGGGGATATATACAATGAGAAAAAAGCAGTTTAAGGCCGAATCTCAAAAGCTTTTGGACATGATGATCAACTCCATCTACACCCACAAGGAAATATTTCTCAGAGAAATAATTTCCAACTCCTCGGACGCCATCGACAAGCTTTGTTATACGGCCATGGCCGCCGGCGACGCCTCGGTCAGCCGCACCGACTGCCGCATAAGGGTGCTTGCCGACAAGGAGAACCGCACCCTTACCGTCAGCGACAACGGCATAGGTATGGACGAGGCCGATTTGGAGAGCAATTTGGGCGTTATCGCCCGCAGCGGCTCGCTCAACTTTAAAAAGGAGGCCGGCGAGGCCGACGATATGGACATTATCGGTCAGTTCGGCGTTGGCTTTTACAGCGCCTTTATGGTGGCGGACAAGGTCACCGTCATAACCCGCAAATACGGCGGCGACCAGGCCTGGATGTGGACCAGCTCCGGCGCGGACGGCTACACAATCGAGCCCACCGCAAAAGACGGCGTGGGCACCGACATAATAATCCACCTAAAGGAGGACGGCGAGGAGGAGACCTACAGCGAGTACCTTGAAACCTACACTCTTCGCAGCCTAATCAAAAAATATTCCGACTACATCCGCTATCCCATCATACTCAATGTGGAAAAGTCCCGCAAGGTGGACGTGCCCGACAGCGACGAGCCCAAGTACGAGACCTACACCGAGGAGGAGACCGTCAACAGCATGGTGCCCCTGTGGCAGCGGAGCAAAGACGAGGTCACTCAGGAGGAGCTCAACGAGTTTTACAAGGAAAAATTCTATGATATGAAGGACCCCGCCCACACCATACGCATCGACGTGGACGGCGCTATCAGCTACAAGGCTCTGCTTTTCATTCCCTCGGCCACGCCCATGGGCTATTACACCAAGGAGTATCAAAAGGGGCTTGAACTTTACAGCAGCGGCGTTATGATAATGGAGCGCTGCGAGGACCTTATCCCGGAGCATTTCAGGTTTGTCAAGGGCATTGTGGACTCCCGGGATTTGTCGCTGAACATCTCCCGCGAGCTTTTGCAGCACAACCGTCAGCTAAAGACAATTGCGTCAAATATAGAAAAGAAAATACGTCAAGAGCTGAAAAAGCTCCAGGAAAACGAGCGCGAAAAGTACGAAAAGTTCTGGGAGAGCTTCGGGCTCCAGCTTAAATACGGCATCGTCAGCGACTACGGCGCACACAGAGATATACTCAAAGACCTGATACTTTACCACTCCTCCCGCGAGAACAAGCTACAGACCCTAAAGGAATATGTGGACATGATGCCCGAGGAGCAAAAGTACATCTACTTCGCCACTGCCGAAACCGTTACCATGGCGGACAACCTGCCGCAGACCGAGCAGATAAAGGACAAGGGCTGGTCCATCCTCTATATGACCGACGAGGTGGACGAATTTGTGATAAACATTTTGGGCGAATACGAGGGCAAGCAGTTCAAGTCCGTCAACGACAAGGACCTTGGCATCGAGGACGAGGAGGACAAGAAGGACACCGAGCTCAAAGAGGAAGAAAACAAGGTAATGCTCGACTATCTCCGCGACAGCCTTGACGGCAAAGTCACCGCGGTGCGCCTGTCTCACAAGCTGAAAAGTCACCCCGTATGCCTCACCGCCGACGGAGAGGTCAGCCTCGAAATGGAAAAATATTTTTCCACCATTCCCGGCGACGGCCCGGACATCAAGGCCCAGCGGGTGCTGGAGCTGAATCCCACGCACAAGGCCTTTTATATGCTTATGGACGCTTGGCAGCTGGATAAGGACCGCTGCGCAAGACTGGGCGAGCTGCTCTACGACCAGGCTCTGCTTATCGCCGGCCTGCCGGTGGAAAATCCCGCCCGGCTCACGGAGCTTATGTGGGAAATGATTTAAGCGGGGCTGTAAAAAATCGTGTAGATCGTTCAAGGGCCGATTGACTTTATTTAAGCCATGTGACGATATAAAAACAAAACAATGAATTAAAGTGGAAAAATCGCCTTTTTTACAAGAAAAAGACGGTTTTTCTTTTTATTTTATGCCCTTGAACGGTCTGCGCGCCATTTTTTACGGCCCCCATTTTTGTTGTAAATTTTTTTAAACAAAGGTTGCTTTTAGGTTTTTCTTATGATATAATCATCATGGGTCAAATTGGTCCGTAGCAATCCGCAAAATGGAAAAAAGAAAGGAGCTATCCCCCATGAACATAGAAACTCTGCGCGCCGACATGGTCGC
>CANRHW010000043.1 GCA_947630525.1 uncultured Clostridia bacterium
GGCTTGTGGAGAGCTATCTTTCCTCGCTCAAAGACGAGATGATAGCCGCCGTAAAGGAAAACAGCGGCTTTACGGCTCCGTCTTCGTTCAAGCACCTTAAGAGCAAGGCCGACGGCGTTATAAGCACCGGCTGCAAAATGGGCGAGGGATGGCTGCTGACGGCGGAAATCATGGAGCTTATCGAGCTCGGCTACGGCAACGTTATCTGCGCCCAGCCTTTCGGCTGCCTGCCCAATCACATAGTGGGCAAGGGTATGATACGCAAGATAAAGGGCCTTAACCCCTCGGCCAATATCGTGCCCATCGACTACGACCCCGGCGCCACAAGGGTCAATCAGGAAAACCGCATCAAGCTAATGCTTGCCGTCGCCGCGGAGGAACTGGAAAACGACGGCGGAAAGGGCGAGAGCGAAGTTGAAGCCGGGAACGAGGAGTTAAAGGTCGCCGTACAATGACACTTTGACAACCTCTGCGCGGCGCTGCGTTAAAGCCGCCGGGAAATTAATAAATAAAAAGGAGAGAACGGAAATGGAAAAAACAATTCTAATCGTCGATGACGAGGCTCCTATCGTGGAAATGCTCAAGTTCAACCTTCAAAAGTCGGGATATAAAACAATGGCCGCTTATGATGGCCGGGCGGGGCTGGACCTTGCCCTGACAAAAAATCCCGACCTTATACTTCTAGACGTTATGCTGCCCAAGATGGACGGCTTCGAGGTCTGCCGCAAAATAAGAGAGGCCGACAAAACCGTGCCCATACTTATGCTTACCGCCCGGGAGGAGGAAATAGACAAGGTCTTTGGCCTGGAATCCGGCGCCGACGACTATATCACCAAGCCTTTTTCCGTGCGCGAACTGATGGCCAGGGTCAAGGCCAACCTCCGCCGCGGGGCCGAGCCGGCCGAAAACGCGATTATAAATATCGACTCCCTTGAAATTAACGCCGGCCTTTACGAAGTTAAAAAGAACGGCGTGCCCATCGAGCTCACCCTGCGCGAGTTTGAGCTGCTCAAATTCCTTGCCAGCCAGCCGGGGCGCATCTTTTCCCGCGAAATGCTGCTGGAAAAGGTCTGGGGCTACGAGTATTTCGGCGACGTGCGCACCGTAGACGTCACTGTCCGCCGCCTGCGCGAAAAGGTGGAGGACAATCCCGCCGCTCCCGAAAGGATAATGACAAAGCGGGGCGTGGGCTATTACTACAACAAAGACTGATACCAATGAAATCTGACCTCGGGCGGTGAAAAAATGTTCAAAAGCATCCAGTGGAAAATAATAGCCATCTTCCTTTTGCTGACCATATCCGTCATGGTTATCGTCGGCACCTTTCTGATGCAGAACATTTCCACCTATTATCTGGAAGACTTTAAAACGACCATGTCGGAACGGGTCTTTGGCAGCCGCCTTATGAACGACCTGACCGCCGCCGCCGAAAAGGACGGCGAGGCGGCGCTTGTGGATATGCAGTCCATTTTGAATGTATATTCCCTGCGCATGGGCATCGACTCGTTCCGCAACTATTATATCCTCGACGGCCGCAACTGCCGGGTTTTGGCCCGCAGCGACCCGCAGGGCGGCGCCTTTTCCACAACGCCCAACGTGGTCACGGCCATGGCCGGAATGACGGGCGACGTTATTGACCGCGAGGCCGGGTACATGGACTATGCCGTGCCCATAATGAGGGACGGCGCCGTCGCCTATATAATCAACGTGAAGGACACCAAGGAGGAGGTCTCCGAGGTGACCCGCAACATTTTTGTAAATATCCTGTGGGCCATGCTTTTTGGCCTGCTGATAAGCCTTGTGCTGGGCTTTGTGCTTTCACGTACCATAATCGCGCCGCTTATGACCCTGCAATACCGGGCCGAGGCTATGTCCGAGGGCGACTTCAAGCACAAGATCGAGGTTCAGTCCAGGGACGAAATAGGCCGGCTGACTATGGCCTTCAACAACATGGCGGCGCAGATCGACGCCAGTATGGCGGATATAGCCGCCGAAAAGAATAAAATCGAGACCGTTCTCCACCACATGACCGACGCCATAATCGCATTTGACAGCAGCACCGGCAGGGTTATACACGAAAATCCCGCCTGCGAGCACGTTTTGGGCGATTGTTCGAACAAGACCTTTGACGAGGTGTTCAGCGAAGGCCTTAAGCTGGATGTCACAATGAGCCGGGTCTTGTATTTGGACGAGGGTCAACTGATGGAATTTGACGTGGAAATTGACGGAAAGAACTATCAGGTCTGCTTTGTGCCGTTTAATGCGGAAAACGTATTTTCCTCCGGCGTGGTAGTGGTGTTCAGGGACGTTACCAAACAGTTAAAGTTAGAAAATTCCCGCCGGGAATTTGTGGCGAATGTTTCTCACGAGCTGCGGACTCCCCTCACTACGGTCAAAGGCTATGCGGAAACCATTATAGACGTGGAGGAGGAGGAAGGCCGGGCCCAGGGGCCCACGGCCGGCTTTGCCCGGGTCATCGACCAGGAGGTCGACCGAATGACCAGACTGGTCAAGGACCTGCTGACCCTTTCACAGCTGGACGGCGACAAGCAGCGGCTTAACTGCACGTCTTTCGATCTTATGGAGCTGACTTCCAGCATCACCGAAAAGTTGACAATGAATGCCTCCGCCCACGGTCACAGCCTTAACTTTATTCCGCGCAGCGAGCCGTTCTCTTTCTTTGGCGACAGGGACCGCATTGAACAGGTGATAATCAACATAGTTTCAAACGCCATAAAATATACCCCCGACGGCGGCAAAATTGACGTGGAATGCGGCAACGACGGGCAAAACGCCCTTATCCGCGTTACCGACAACGGCATCGGCATCCCACGGGAGGACCTGCCCCATATCTTCGAGCGGTTTTACCGGGTAGACAAGGCCCGCAGCCGTCAGAGCGGCGGCACCGGCCTGGGGCTGGCCATCGCTCGGGAGATAACCCAGCGCCATGGCGGAGATATTTCTATCGAAAGCCATATGCCCGAGGGTACGGCGGTGTCCATCGTGCTGCCTATGTTCAGGGAAAATCCCGAGGGAGAATAGGCCGATTGTAAAGAACAATTAATGTGCGTGTAACCGTTCTGTAACATATCTGCTGTATAATAAAGCTAAGTTATGAGAGTGAAACGGGAGTGTTTGTCATGAAGTATATAGGGGCGATTTTTGCCGCTATACTGGTCATGCTTTCCGGCGCAGCCGTCTACGCCGCCCACCCCAGTACCATAGGTGAGGCTGAAAGCAGTACCGCTTCAGATTTAATAGTGGTCAAGAAACCGGAGACCACAAATTCAGCTACTACGAAAACCACCTACGGCGTGACCGGCACCGGGAAAAATGGCGTCAGCGTCGCTTATTACAAGTATGACGGCAGCTCCTACAGCGTCATACTCAACAGCGAGGGCAAGACGGCCAACACTAAGATCGGTGCGGCGGGGGTTTTCTACAAGCAGGTGAGTTTGTCCGAGGGCCACAATAAATTCGCGGTCAGGGCCGAGTATAAGGGGCTCAGTCAGGTGATATACTTCGATATCAACCTGCTAAAGAAAGAAGTTCTTGACAACGTGAACAGTTTTACATACGACGTGCAGTCCATTTTTACGGGCTGGATCTAAATTTCATATGCATTGAACAGGGGCGTTTTTACGCCCCTGTTCATTTAAAACGGAGGTGAGGCCATATGTTCAAGGAGAGAATAAAAACCTCGGTGATAGTTCTTCTTATCGTAAATTTAATAGCCCTCACCTGTAGGCTGTGGTTCGGCAACGGTTTGCTGCGGGACGAGATTGCGGATTTTGCCCGCGGTCTGCCGTTGGCCGAGCGCTTTTTCCCCGATGAAAAAATTTCTATACCGCGGGAGATGCTCAGCCGCCCCAGAAAGATACTCGTCAACGACGGCGCTCTTTGGATTGCCTGCTACAATACCGACGTGGCCTTTACGCCAATTGAAAACCGCACGCGGCAGATAATCGAGGCCTTCCTGCGGGGAGACGCGGCGGACAGCAAGGCCGTGACCTTCCGTGATTGGCAGGCCGCCCTTGAAAACATGAGCATCTATGTTGAACTGCCCATAGCCTATACCCCCGAAATGCTCTGCTCAGTAATGGGGGTTGACGGCGGGCGGCATCCCACTGAATTTTCGGCCATCAGGGACTTTGTTATCCTGCCGTCCACAGAGGAGACGGGCGTCTTTATACTGGTTCGCGACGCATATGATAACGACAACGCCTATATTTATCAATTCCCCAAAGATAGCTTCAGCCTGCCTGCCGGCGATTTGGCAATATATACCGAAAACAGCAGCGGCTATTATGAGCCCGCTTTCAGCACGGGCGTGGAACCCGAGGGGGTCAGCCTTGACCCTATGGTCTTGTTCTTTGACAGCCGGCCCTCCACCGCCGCCCTTATCCCGTCTAATCCCCTTGAAATACCCGAAAACAGCCGCAGCATTGTCAGCGCTTTTTTCAATAATGCCGATACCGCCGGCCGTTACGGCGAGGAAGGCACCAGAGTATATGTTGAAAACTACGGCGACGCGGTCATTTATCCGGTGGGCTTGTTCGAGTACCGGGCCGTGGACGACAGCAAGGGCGTGAAAATTGCCGAGACCTACTCGTCGTACTACGAAACCGTAAATTCCGCCATAAGCTTTGCCGAAAGTCTTTGGGGCATGGTCAGCGACAGGCCTCTTTCGGCTTTGGTCAGCAGCGACCTGACCCAGGCCGCCGACAGGATACACATTACCATGGACTACTATCAGGGGGGCCGCCCGGTTGCGGTGTCCTTGGACGGGGACTTTGAGCATCTCAGCCACGGCATCGAAATGGACATAGTCAGCGGGCGGATTGTTTCCTACCGCCAGTTGTTCCGCAATTATTCCTATGGCGAAACGTCTGCCCTCAGCGGCGATTTTGTGGGCGCACTGGACCATTTTGTTAATGAGTTCGCGGTTCGCGCCGACCCGGTAATCTCCGATATTTACATTGGCTATATGGATCAGGGCGGCAGTGAAAGTCTCCGCGCCGGTTGGCTTGCGAAGCTCCGGGGCGACGACGACACCTATGCTTACAGCGGAGAAGAGCCCGAGGCCGCGGACGCGGCCCCGGTTGACGGGGAACCTGAAAGCGAGGTGACCGCGGAGTGAAATGGTCGTCGGTGAAAACCATGCTTTTGGCGCTGCTCATCGTTATGAACGGCTTTGTGCTTGGCGTACTCGCCGTTAAGCGCGCGGACAGCGAAAAAATACCGCCGGTGGTTCGTTCGGCGGCCCTTGAAGCTTTGGAAAACAACGGTATAATCTGCGGCGAGGGCCTGCTGCCGGAAAAATATCTGACGATGCGCTCTTTCAGCGGCAGTTACCCTACCGCCACCGAGCTGTCAAGGATGTTTTTCGGCGAGCAGTTGGCCTTTCATACGGAAAATCGCACCCTTATCGCCAGGAACGGCGGAGCCGAGCTCCGCATCGAGGGCGAGCGCTTTAGCTACAAGGCCACGGGCGAGGCTGTGCCCGCGGATGAAAAAGCCCTGCGCAAGGTGCTGCGCGGGCTGGGATTTGACCTTGGCCGGGCCAGATATATGGCGGAGCGTGGCGAATTCAGACTTTATTATGAAAACAGGCCTGTTTTCGGGGCGTATATAAAAGCGTCTCTTGACAGGGGCGGAAATCTTGTGTCGGTGGAGGCCATGTGGCCCGTGGTGGATTTCTCCGAACGGCGGCTGACCGGCATAAGCATTATTGGCTGCATACCAGAAATGCTGGACAAATTCCCTCCGGGCACAACGCTCACCGGCATCGAGGCCGGTTACCGGCCCGTCAAGGACGAGGACACCGGCGTTTACACCTTTGAACCCGCCTGGCGCATAACCGCCGAGGGCGGCCTGGAGGAAATTTTTGACTTTAGTTAGAGGCGAGCGGCTTTGAGCGGTCATTGCCTACCCTATGCACACCTTGTCCCCGCCGCAGCGTTTGAGCCGCCGCGCTGTGGGGCCGGTATGCTTTTCGTCCATGTTCACGGTGAACAGCCAGCGCCGCCGGGGCCCCTTTTGCGCGACCCCGTAATCCAAAAATCCGCCGATTATGGCTCCGGCCACGGTGCCGCCGATGAGGCCGGCCACCGGCCCTAAGCCGGAGTTCAGCCCCACGTTCTCGAAGAAGGCCGCGCCAAGGCCGATAACGGTGCCCGCCGCGGCTCCCACGCCCATGCCGGCGAGGGTGTTTTTCCCCGCAAAGGGCTTTGGCTCAATGGCCCGGCATACCTTTATTTTGTCAGCGTCGGCTCCGCCGGCCCTGGCGGCGGTGCGTGCGGCTTCAACTTCTTCGGCGGTATCGAAAAGCGCGGTTATGGTCTTTTCCATTTTGATACATCCTTTCGGTTATATTATTTAATGATAGTATTTAAAAATTTACAAAATATATTCAAGGTGATAAATGTGAAAAAATTTTGTTTGTTTGCACTTATATGGGCTATGGCGGTCTTTGCCGGCTGCGGCGGGGGTAAAGAGGAACGCAGGGCCCCCTCGCCCGACGAGATGCCGGAAAATATTATTTCTTATGAAGAAAAGGAAGACGGCGAGTTTATCCCGGTCACCGAGGCTGAGGAACATGACGTTGTTGAGCCGGACGCGGCCGATGACGAGGACGATCTCCCGTCGCCGGAGGAGCTTGGCGAGTATCAGGAAATATTCATGGAGGGAGATATACTTGACGACGGCTCCGTTGGCGGCTGGGTCATAAAGGTCAGCTTGAACGAAATAACCGTCAATACCTATAACGAGCTCACCACGTACGTTGTGGGCGACGAGGCCAAGGGCGCCGCAGACCGGCTAAAGCCCGGCGACGCGGTGCTGGTCACCTGGCACGAGGACGGCGACGGCCGCAAGGTGGCCGACGAGCTTGGCCGCGTCCGCGTGGAGGACGAGGCCCTTACCAAGGACGAGATTGAGGAAATGTACAAAAACGCCAACGCCGGTGAGACCGGCGGAACGGAGCAGACAGATGAGTGAACATATCAACGTGATAGGCGGCGGCCTCGCTGGGTGCGAGGCCGCCTGGCAGATAGCCCGGCGGGGGATAAAGGTTCGGCTTTTCGACATGAAGCCCCGAACCTTTTCTCCCGCACATTCAAATACCGACCTCTGCGAGCTGGTCTGCTCCAATTCCCTTAAAGGGGCGGGGCTCGACAATGCCTGCGGCCTGCTAAAGGAAGAAATGCGCCGCATGGACAGCCTGGTGATATCCTGCGCCGACCGCACCCGGGTTCCCGCCGGGGGAGCCCTGGCCGTTGACCGTGACGCCTTTGCCGCTTTGGTGACCGAAAGTCTGCGCGGTGCGCCTAATATAGAGATAATATCCCAAACTGTGGAGGCCCTGCCTTCGGGCGTTACGGTGATTGCCACCGGCCCATTGACCTACGGGGGCATGAACGATGTGATAACCGCTCTCACCGGCGGCGAGGGCCTGCACTTCTACGACGCCGCCGCGCCGGTCATTGCCGCCGACAGCATCAACACCGAAAAAACCTACCTTGCCGCCCGCTATGACAAGGGCACTCCTGATTACATAAACTGCCCCATGGACAGGGAGGAATATGACGACTTTTGGGAGGCTCTGGTCAGCGCTCAGCGCACCCCCATTCATGAAAATATAGACGTCCCCAACGTTTTTGAGGGCTGTATGCCGGTGGAGATAATGGCCGCCCGGGGCCGGGACACTCTGCGCTTCGGCCCGCTTAAACCCAAGGGCCTCCGCGATCCGCGCACCGGCCTGACGCCTTGGGCCGTGCTCCAGCTGCGGCGGGATAACACCGCCGGCACCCTTTATAATATGGTAGGCTTTCAGACCAATTTGAAGTTCGGCGAGCAAAAACGGGTGTTTTCCATGATACCTGGCCTTGAAAACGCCGACTTTGTCCGTTACGGCGTTATGCACCGCAATACCTACATCGACTCGCCCCGGCTCCTGAACCCCGACTACAGCCTGCGCTCCAGGCCGGAGGTGTTTTTCGCCGGGCAGATAACCGGCGTTGAGGGCTATGTGGAATCCGCCGCCTCGGGCCTGCTTGCCGGCATAAACGCCGCCGCCCGCCTGACAGGCCGGGAGCCGCTTGTGCTGCCGCCCACCACCTGCGCCGGAGCTTTGACGGCCTATATATCCGACCCGGAGGTCAGGAATTTCCAGCCCATGAACGCCAACTTTGGCATAATCCAGCACGAAATATTGAAAATACGAAATAAAAAAGAAAGATATGAGCGAATTTCCGCTAACGCTTTGGAAGCGTTGGCAAATTGCACAAAAAATATTTGAAAAATTAAGCAAAACGTCAAAAAGAAATTTTGATTTTGTTATTGATTATTTTTGAATAAAATGTTAAAATAGACTTAACAGTATGGGGCAGTGTGTTCGCTCTGCCCCGGAATTAATTATTCAAGGAGGAAAACGAACATGAAAAAGTTTAACCTTCGTGCGCTGGCGTCAGGGCTGGCCGCTTCGGTGGCTTTGACCTGTCTCAGCGGCGTTCCCGCTTTAGCGGCGCCGCAGAAGGTGGGCGAGGCCGCGCAGGCCGTTATGCCTACCCGCGCACAGGCTGTCGAGGCTCTTGAACGGGCTAACGACAAATGGATAACCAGCAATCCCAATCACGGACGTTCGTTCTGGGATAATGCGGCTTATCATGTGGGCAACATGGAGGCCTATTTTACAACGGGTATAGAGTTATATCGCAACTATTCCGAAGCCTGGTCCATCCAGAACAAGTGGAAGGGCGCCACAGGCACCAACAGGTCTGCCTGGAAGGGCAACGCCTCCAACGGCGGCTACGGCGAAGGACAGGATTGGGTTCTGTTCGGCGACTGGCAGATATGCTTCCAGACCTACATAGACCTTTACAATGACGAGCTTATGCAGTCCAAAAATACAATCCAGGACGACAACAAGGTCGCCCGTGCCCTTGAGGTTATGAGCTACCAGATGTCCAGGTCCGAGAAGGACTGGTGGTGGTGGGCCGACTCCCTGTTCATGGCCATGCCCATCATGAGCAAGCTTTATGTCCTTACCGGCGATCTCCAGTACCTCGACAAGCAGTACGAGTGGTTCAAGTGGGCTTCCGAGGACGTTGAGGGCGGCACCAAGGACGGTATGTGGGACGAGGAAAGCAAGCTGTATTACCGCGACGGTAAGTACATCTATCCCGACCACAAGTCCGGCAACGGCAAGAAGGACTTCTGGGCCCGCGGCTCCGGCTGGGTATTTGCCGGTCTTGCCCGCGTACTTTCCGATATGCCCACCGACTATGAGAACAGGGGCTATTTCCTTGAAAAATATACAAAGATGGCTCAGGGCGTAGCTTCTACCCAGCAGACAGAGGGCTTCTGGTCCCGTTCCATCCTCGACCGCTCGTGGGTTGACGGCTTTGAGACCAGCGGTACCGCGTTTTACACCTACGGTCTTGCCTGGGGCATAAACAGCGGCTATCTTGACCGCGCCACCTATCTGGACACCGCTCTTAAGGGCTGGTACTATCTGTATAACACCGCTCTCCAGGATGACGGTACCATAGGCTATGTTCAGCCTATCGGTGAGAGAGCTGACCAGCAGCCCAACCTTACCGGTAGGAGCACCCAGAACTTCGGCGTAGGCGCTTTCCTGCTGGCTTCCGCCGAGATTTCAAAGCTGGCCGGCGGCGTTTACGGCGACCAGACCAACAACAACGATATCTATCCTTACATTCTTCGTAAGCTTGCGGGTGAGAAGTACGTTATGGAGGTAAATACCGCCCACGTATTTGAGAGCGGCGTTATCCACCACCACGACGAGAACAATCACAATATGCAGACCTACCGCAAGGACGACACCACCATGATCCCCGTTATCACCATAAAGAACTACTTCAAGAACTGCGAGGTAGTTGATAACGGCGGCAACGTCACCATTACCCGCACCGTTAAGCGGGGCAGCGGCAGCGTTGTACACACCGTTGCCGTAACCAGCGGCAGCGCCAGCTACACCGTTGACGGCGCTCAGGCTACTCTGCCCACCGCCGCCGAGACCAAGGACGGTTATGTGTGCGTACCTGTACGCCAGATAATGGAGGGCCTTGGTTATG
>CANRHW010000044.1 GCA_947630525.1 uncultured Clostridia bacterium
ATGGTGACCATGTCCTTATAGGTGACCTTTTTGACCTCGTCGAGTATCTTTTTATTGCGCTGCTCGGGCACGGCTCTATCCTTGGGATAGCCGCCGCCCCACTCCTCAACGAAGAGCTTTTCAAATACGTATTTTAGGTTCAGCTCGGCTCCCCAGCCCCAGCCCTTGGCAAAGGGAAGAGCAATGGCGTTGCCGTTGTTGACCTGGGTGAACTGGTAAGCGTCGGTGGGGTCGACTACGTGGCCGCAGAGCACTCCCGGGAAAGAGTTGCAGGCCAGCATAGCGCCCTCGCCGGTGCCGCAGCCGGTAATAACAAGGTCGGCCGCGCCGCTGTTGAGAAGTATGCCGGTGAGTATGCCCACCTGAACGTAGGTGAGCTGGGCCTCGTCCTCGGCGGTATACATACCGTAGTTGAACACCTGATGGCCCAAGGGTTCGGCCACGCTGCGGAGAGTGGCCTCGATTATGCTGTTTTTGGCAGCTTGGCTGTTTTCGTTAATGAGAGCGATTTTCATGTTGAATTTCTCCTTTTTTAATTATTTGCATTAATTATACAACAATTACGCGCAATATGCAAGAGCTTTTTTTGATTTCGGCGAAAATCCCCGGCGGGGTATTAGTTGCTCAGCTCCGACGCGGCGTATTCGGTGAACTCAAATTTGCCCCGATCCATGTGGTAGACTAAAATGGGCCGCACGTTTATATCAAACTCCTGAGCGGTCACAGGCTCGTCGTCAAATTCCGAAGCGAAAATGAATTTGTCGTACACCCGGTAAATCTTTTTCCGGGTGAGCTTTTCGGCGGAAAAGCCGCTGCGGCGGCAGTATTCCATTGCCAGCAGCCGGACGGCCTCGGTGAGCTGAGTCTCCCGGGTCATGGCGCCGGTGTAGACCGACAAAAGCTTTTTTGCTAAATCCTCGGCCCCGCTGGCCCTTACCGAACGGACGGCGCTGCTGCTGAAGGCCGCCCGCTCGTCCGGGCTCATATCGCGTATTTTACGCATATAAGCGCCCATTTCCTCCGCGTTGTTGAAAGAGTAACCGTTGACGCCGTCTATCACCTGGCCGGCGTTGAGCGGGTCGGTCAGCGCCAGCACCGGCAGTCCCGAGGCCATACCCTCCAGCATGGAAATGGAGTTTGTGTCCGAAAGGGATGTAGTTATATACATATCTCCGATAGCCACATAGGGCGGCATATCCTCGTGAACCACCCTGCCGGTGAAAATTACGCTGTCTCCAAGGCCGAGTTCGGCGGCCTGGGCCTCCAGCTCGGGCCGGACGGGGCCGTCGCCGATGACTATGAGACGGAATTTGTCCTCGGGCCGGACGGTCTCTTTCCAAAAGCCCAGCAGTACGTCCACGCTCTTTTCCCGGCCGAGCCGTCCCACAAATATGGCCACGGTCTCGTCGCCGGCGATGCCGAGTTTTTCCCGCAGGGCGGCCTTTGCGTCCTCGCTGACGGCGCCGGGGCGGAAAGCCTCCAGCTCGGCGGCGTTGTTAATTACGTTGACCGGGGTGCGGACGCCTATTTCCCGGCAGTATTGCGCCACCTTTTCACTGGGGCCCGTAATGGCGTCGGCGTGTCCGGCCACCAGCATAAAGTATTGGCGCGCCAGCTTTGTGGCGGGCCGCGACAATACCCCCGGGGCTATATAGTAAACATATTCGTCATACATGGTGTGCATGGTATATACCATGGGCACGTTGAGCAGCTTAGCCATGCGTATCCCGCTCTGGCCCATGCTGAATTCGGTGTGTATGTGTATCACGTCGGGCGCAAAGGCCTTTATCAAATCGCGGCGGTGGCGGCTTATGGGCGAAGCTATGGGGTAACCGTACAGCCGTTTGCCGGTCTTGGCGGCGGGGCAGTGCAGCACGTTGCCCTCGTCCACATAGTGGTGGGCGCACTCGGTGTCGCCGGTGACGATCATCACCTCATGCCCCAGCGCCCTCAGCCCCTGGGTAAGTATCTTGATATGCGTTATGACGCCGTTGATGTAAGGCTCATAACATTCGGTGAACATTGCAATCTTCATTTTAAACCTCCGTCATTTTTTTATAAAGCGATTGTTTTCAGTGTCGTAGCGGAAGCCGCCTTTTTCCATGACCTCGACAAGGACCGTCTGGTCTTCGTCCAGGTCGTCGCACAGGGCCGCGAGACTGGAATAAAAATCCCTGAGCTTTGTGTTGAGCAGGCTGAAAAGTATATTGGGGTCTTTCGGAAGCATAAAAATCACCTCCCATGTTCAATAAGGGCCGCAGGCCCAATCTCCCGCCGAAATGATTAAGCGTAATTAGAGGCGGGGATATCATTATTTAGTTATATTTTACCATACAAATGCCAAAAATGTAAATAGTAAATTAAAAAAATGTTGATTTATGCAATTAAATGTAGTATAATAAAATAGAAGTTTTGTAAGTAAGGTTGTGATGACCGTGGAAGAAAGGGTTAAAACCGTCGTAAAGATAAACAACGCGGAATATACTATAGTGAGCACCGCGCCGGAGGAATATGTTCGCAGCGTATCCTATTACGTTGACAAAAAAATACGGGAAATGGCTGAGCATGACAGGCGGCTGTCCACCTCCATGGCCGCGGTGCTGGCCTGCGTGAATATAGCGGACGAGCTGTTCCAGCTAAAGGACGAAAACGCCGATATGTCGAAGCGGCTGGTGGAACTGGCCGACGAGGCCGGCGAAAACAAGCTCCTCCTCGATAAGCGCACCGCCGAAAATACTAAGCTGACTAACGAAAATCAGGCCCTGCGCATAAGCATCGCCCGGCTGGAGACCGAGCTGAAGCACGCCAAAAAGTGATGGACGGCCTTAAAACCGAACTGCTGTCTCCCGCCGGGAGCTTTGAGGCGCTGCGGGCGGCAGTGCAGGCCGGGGCGGACGCGGTCTATTTGGGCGCCAAGCGTTTCAGCGCCCGGCAGAATGCGGAAAATTTTTCCGACAGCGAGCTTGCCGCCGCCGTCCGTTACTGTCACGAGCGGGGCGCGGCGCTCTATCTGACCCTTAACACTCTTATGCGCCCGGGGGAGGAGGCCGCCGTTGGCCGGGAAATAACCGGCGCGGCGGAAAAGGGAGTTGACGCCCTGATAATCCAGGACCTCGGCGTGGCCGGTTTGACCCGCCGCATATGCCCGGAGCTGCCCATCCACGCCAGTACCCAACTCAGCGCTCATAACGCCGGCGATGTCATGTCCCTGATGGATAAGGGCTTTTCGCGGGTTGTCCTCAGCCGGGAACTCACCATGGACGAGGTGGAAAGGATATATGCAGCCACCGGATGCGAATTGGAGGCCTTTGCCCACGGTGCGCTGTGCGTCAGCTTTTCGGGCCGCTGCCTGATGAGCAGCTTTATCGGCGGCCGCAGCGGCAACCGTGGCTGCTGCGCCCAGCCCTGCCGCCAGCGCTACTCCTGCGGCGGGAAACAGGGCTATTTTCTCAGCCCCAGGGACCTGTGCCTGGTCGGGCGGCTTGACGATATGAAGCGGGCTGGGGTGACGAGCTTCAAAATCGAGGGAAGAATGAAAGGCCCCGAGTATGTGGCCGTGGTCACCGACGTTTACCGCCGCGCACTGGACGGGGGAGAGATATCCGCCGCCGACGAACGGCGGCTGAGCGAAATTTTTTCCCGCGGCGACGGCTTTACCGAGGGTTACTTTGCCGGTCTGAATACGCCTGAGATAATGAATATAAACATTTCTAACGACAATATTTCCGCCGATGTGCCCGGCCGGCTCCTTGCCGAGGGGCGGAATATGTACCGGGAGGGGGCCGAGCGCCCGCGGGTGGCGGTAAAGCTCCGATTTTTTGCCGTGGCGGGAGAAAATATGCGGCTGGAGGCCGAGGATCGGGACGGCAACAAGGCCGCCGCCGTGGGGAGCGTCCCACAGGCGGCCCAAAGGTCGCCTATGACGGAGGAGAGCGCCGCCCGCTGCCTGACAAAAACCGGCGGCACGCCGTATTTTGCGGCGGAGCTCACGGCTGATATCGGCGAGGGTCTGTTTGCCCCGGCCGCCGAGCTCAACGCTCTGCGCCGCCGCTGCCTTGACGAACTGACCGCCCTGCGTGGGGAAAGCCCACGAAGAAAAATATACGCCTTTGCGCCGGAATATACCGGCTTCCGGCCGGAAAAGCAGACGCTTGTCGCTTCGGTCTCCGCTTTGGAGCAGCTTGACCCGGCCAAAGGCGCGGATGAAATAATAGTACCGATAGAGTTTTTCGACAAAATAACATTTGACAAAAAATATGTTCCCGCCCTGCCGCCGGTGATTTTAGATGAAAGCCCGGTGCGGCGGCGGTTGGCCGCCCTGCCGGAGGGCACGGAGGTCTACGCCTCCACCCTTGGGGGGCTGCGGCTCATAGCTGAGGCCGGACTGAGGGCAAGGGGCGATTTCGGCCTCAATATCAGCAATGCCGAAGTGGCCAGAGCTTTGGCGGGGGAAGTGGAACGGCTCACCCTTTCGCCCGAACTGAGCGTTAAGGAAATAAAGGCCCTGACCGCCGCCTGTCCCGTGCCGGCCGAGATATTGGCCTATGGCCGCCAGACTGTTATGATAAGCCGTGCCTGCATCATAAGGGCGGTTAGAGGCAAATGCGACTGCCGCCCGGTGGAGCTTAAGGACAAGACCGGGGCCGAATTCCCCGTCTGGGGCGATTCGGAGACCCACATCAACAGAGTTTTTAATTCCCGGCCCACCTTTATGGCCGACAGGCTTGACCGGCTGCGCCGGTGCGGAGCCGCCGCCCTAAGGCTGTGCTTTACTGATGAAAGGCCGGAAAGGGTTCGGGAAATTATCGAAATGTACCGTACCGGCGGGGAGCCGCCGGAACTGTTTACACGGGGCTATTTTTAAAAAATATAGGAGGAAAAAATCATGGGCAGATTATTTGGTACCGACGGAGTTCGCGGAGTTGCAAACAAGGAGCTCACGGCCGAGCTGGCGCTTAAAATAGGCCGGGCCGGGGCCTATGTGCTCGGCAGGGAGAAAAACGGCCGGGCGAGGATACTTATTGGAATGGACACCCGCATCAGCGGGCCTATGCTGGAAGCCGCTCTTGTGGCCGGCGTCTGCGGAGTTGGGGCCGAGGTGGTGTGCCTTGGCGTGGCGCCAACGCCGGCGGTGGCTTATCTTACAAGGACGCACGGCTTCGACGCGGGCATAGTTGTGTCTGCGTCCCATAACAGCTACGAGTTTAACGGTATAAAATTCTTTAATTCCCAGGGCTACAAGCTCCCCGACGCCACCGAGGACGAGGTCGAGCGCCTTATACTTGGCGAGTCTGAAATGCCCGAACTGCCCACTCACGGCGGCATAGGCAACGTCCGCCGGGCGGAACACATGGTCGAGGAATATGTTAACTTTGCGGTTTCCACCGTGAACGTTGACCTCAGGGGCAAAAAAATTGCTCTCGACTGCGCCAACGGCGCGTCGTCGGTCACCAGCCCCGCCGCTTTTCGCCGGCTGGGGGCGCAGGTGCTTGTGATAAACAACGACCCCGACGGGATAAATATTAACAACGGCTGCGGCTCCACCCATATCGAGGGGCTGCAAAGGTTCGTGGTCAACAACGGCTGCGACCTTGGCTTTGCCTTTGACGGCGACGCCGACAGAGTGCTGGCGGTGGATAATAAGGGCGGCCTTATCGACGGCGACGTGATAATGGCCGTGTGCGGCAACTACCTCAAACAGCGGGGCCGCCTGCGGGGCAATACCGTAGTCGCCACGATAATGAGCAATCTGGGCCTGTTCATCATGGGTGAGAAAAACGGCATAAACGTGCTGCGCACTAAAGTGGGCGACCGCTATGTGCTGGAGGAAATGCTCAAAAGCGGCTACTCGCTGGGCGGCGAGCAGAGCGGGCATATAATCTTCCTCGACCACAACACCACCGGCGACGGGTTGGTTAGCGCCCTGAATTTTGCTCAGGTAGTTCAGGAGAGCGGAAAGACCGTGGAGGAGCTTTGTTCCATAATCACCATTCTGCCCCAGGTTCTTGAAAACGCCAAGGTCGCCAAAAGCGGCGACGACCGATTTGCCTCCGACCCGGAGATAACCGCCGAGATAGCCCGGCTTGAAGCCAAATTCAGCGGCAGCGGACGGGTGCTAATCCGTCCCAGCGGAACCGAGCCGCTTGTGCGCGTTATGATAGAGGGCGAAAATATAGATGAAATTTCGGCCGACGCTAAGGCGCTTAAAGAACTTATCGAGAAAAATCTTGGATACATATGAGCTACGATGAATACTTTGGGCAGGAAAATTATTTCCTGCCCTGGAATGCGTTAAGTGAAGAGGAGCGGCAGCAGCAGCGGGAGTTCCAGGCGGAGCTGACCCGGCGCACCGGGTTTGTTTTCGGCGACGACTGCGTGGTTTCTCCCGAGGCTCACATATATGAGGTGCAAAGGGCCAAGGCCGGATGCGGCGTAAAGATTGCAAGCCATGCCCTGCTGCGGCGGCTGGAGCTCAGCATGGGCGATAACTGCACGGTCAACTCTTACGCGGTCATACACGGCCGGGTGACCTTGGGCAGCAATGTGAGCGTCGCTCCGGGAGCTATGCTCTTTGGAGAAAATCACAATTTTGACCGCACGGATATTACCTTCAAGCGGCAGGGCAACCGCCGGGAAGGGATAGTTGTCGGCGACGACGTCTGGATAGGCGCCGGCGTTATCATAGTGGACGGCGTTAAGGTTGGCAGCCACGCGGTGCTGGCCGCCGGCAGCGTGGTAGTAAAGGACGTGCCAGCCTATGCTCTTGTGGGCGGAGCTCCCGCCCGCGTCCTCCGAGATCGTCGGGCCGCTCAAAAGGACAGTGCCGAAACGGAGGCGCTTATAGCGGAGTTTGGCAAGGCCGCGCGGGAGCAGTGGCGGATTGCGGCGGAGGGTTGCGCCCCCGAGCTTGGGGACGGAGATATCCGCCCCTGGTGCGACTGCGCCGAAATTGCCGCTATGTTTGGGGAGGAGCCGCCTTTTGCCGACCGAAAGGATTTCATAAAAAAGCTCCATTCCATGGAGACCGGGGGCCACGGCTACGAAACCGTAATGTCTCTGAGCTATGCGCTGACGGCCTTGGGGGACAGGCCTGGTCTGCCCTTTGACTATGCCGCCGGTATCGACATCTGCAAATACCTTTCCTCTCTCAACTGGGCCGCCGACCCTTGGGACGCGGGGCACAACGCCGATATTTTGGCTACAGCGATATATTTTAACAAGGAAGCATTCAATATGCCCGCCCGTGAAAATGAGCTCTTCGGCTGGCTGGGCAGGATGGCCCTGCCCCAGACCGGTATGTGGGGCGGCGGCAGCCTGCTGCTTCGGGTAAACGGCTGGTATCGAACCGCCCGTGGCAGCTATGGCCAGTTTGGAGTGCCTTTGCCCTATGCGGAGCGCACGATCGATACCGTGTTGGAGCATCGGGCGGGTGAATTTGATTTCAACGCCTGCAACGTGCTGGATATAATTTATCCCCTGTGGCTCTGCGGCCGGCAGACCGGGTATCGGCGCACCGAGGGCGAGGCTTGGGCGCTGGAGCAGCTCCGGCGGATAATACCTCTGTGGAGGCCGGGCTTCGGCTTCGCGCCGGAAAAAGACCCCGTAACATTCAAGGGCACGGAAATGTGGCTGTCGATAATTTATAATCTTTGCAAATATCTTGGAAAAGATGAACTTTTGGGCTATTCGCCCAAGGGCGTGCACCATATTGGGTGATTTTTATACGTCTGATATTGCGTTTGACAGACCGTACAAAAATTGACAAAAAATTTTGTTGACTTTTTACAAATTTATGATATAATAACATCATGATTAAAACCATGATGTTATTATATCTCTGATTTTACGCGCCGCCGAAGTTTTCCTCGCCGGAGGCTCGGAAACGGCGATGCGCAATCATATCATAAATTTTTACAAATTTATGATATGATAACATCATGATTAAATGTTCGGGAATTTAATACGGGCTTTTATTTAGTATTTATGCGAAAATTGGCGCTTGATTTTCGCTTTGTTTTGTGTTGCAATGTTTGCATTATTATGAAAACGGAGGTTTATATGGCAAAAAAATCAAAACTGAAGATCATTCCTTTGGGAGGAGTGCAGGAGATAGGCAAAAATCTCACCGTGTTCGAGTACGGCGGCGAGATACTTGTTCTGGACTGCGGTATGGCTTTCCCCGACGACAGTATGCTCGGGGTGGACAGCGTCATACCCGATATGACCTATCTCGTCAACAACAGGGATAAGGTCAAGGCCGTGGTCATAACTCACGGTCACGAGGATCATATCGGCAGCATACCCTATCTGCTCCGCAGCATTAATGTGCCCGTCTATGGCACCCGGCTGACTCTGGGCCTTGTGGAGCAAAAGCTCAAGGAGCACGGCATCCTCAGCGTTTCGCGGCTCAACCGCGTACAGGCCGGGGATTCGGTAAAAATCAGCAACAACTTTACGGTGGAATTTATCCGGGTCAACCACAGCATCAGCGACGCTGTGGGCATGGCTATCACCACCCCCGCGGGGACAGTGGTGCATACCGGCGATTTTAAGATAGACTGCACGCCGATACACGGCAACATGATAGACCTGGCCCGCTTTGGCGAGCTGGGCAAGAACGGCGTTCTTGCCCTGATGAGCGACAGCACCAACGCTGAGCGTCCGGGCTATACCATGAGCGAGCGCACCGTGGGCGAAAAGTTTGAGGAAATATTCGCCAACACCCGCCAGCGCATTTTTATCGCCACTTTTGCGTCCAATGTGGACCGGGTGCAGCAGATAATCAACGCCGCCGTCCGCAACAAGCGCAAGGTGGCGGTCTCCGGCAGGAGCATGGTCAACATCATCGAGGTAGCCTCTATCCTTGGCTACCTGACCATACCCGAGGGCACGCTCATTCCCATCGAGGACGTTAAGCGTTACCATGACCATCAGTTGGTCATCATTACTACCGGCAGCCAGGGCGAGCCCATGAGCGCCCTCACCCGCATGGCCTATTCCGACCACAGGAAGATTGAGATAACCCGGGGCGACCTGGTTATAATCTCAGCTTCGCCCATACCCGGCAATGAAAAGACCGTTTCCAATGTGATAAACGAGCTTTACAAAAAGGGAGCGGACGTTATACATCAGTCCATAACCGAGGTTCACGTTTCCGGTCACGCTTGCAGGGAAGAGCTGAAAATAATACTCGGCCTTGTAAAGCCCAAGTACTTTATCCCCGTCCACGGCGAGGAGCGCCATCTCAAGCGGCACGCCGAAATAGGCGCGGAAATGGGCATAGATAAAAAGAATATTTTCCGCATGGAGATAGGCCAGGTGCTTGAAATGGACCAAAACGGCGCCAAAATATCCGGCGTTGTGCCCGGCGGGGCGGTGCTGGTGGACGGCTACGGCGTGGGCGATGTGGGCAACATCGTGCTCAAGGATCGTAAAAATCTGGCCGAAAACGGCATAATCATGGTCGTTATGGCCATAGACAGCCGCACCAACCGTCTGGTCTCCGGCCCTGAAATAATCAGCCGCGGCTTTATATATATGCGTGATAACGAGGCCATAATGGAGGAACTGCGGCGTGTCGCCCAGCAGAGCGTACAGGACGCCCTGCTTTCAAAGCAGCATGATTGGAGCACTATCAAAGCTACGGTCAAGGCGGACCTCGGCAACTGTATTTACGAGGGCACTCACCGTAAGCCCGTGATTTTGCCTGTTATACTTGACGCCTAAAGTCTCGTAAAGGGGCCGGGAAAAAAGTCGCGCAGATCGTTCAAGGGCTGAATGACTTAATTTAAGGTAAATTTGTAGTCATTCAGTTAAAATAAAATAATGTATTAATGTAGAAAATTCGCCCTTACGGGCGAATTTTCTAATTTTATGGTGCCTTTAGGCATAGAAAAAATCCCCCGGTTCTACCGGGGGAAGAAAAAAAGCTTTAGCATATGAAAATAAAA
>CANRHW010000045.1 GCA_947630525.1 uncultured Clostridia bacterium
TTTTTTGATCACTTTTCCGGGTGGTCTGCTTTGTTATGCCTTTTTTCTTCTGTATTCGATTTTTATTTTTCAGACTTCTACTCCTCGCAGTTCACGTCGTCAAACGAGCTTTTGCTGTTAATGACCCCCCATATGTCGTGAGGGGAAAACCCGCGCCTGGCAAAATAACTGAAAATGCGCTCCCTCTCCCTGCGGCTGCTCAAATCGGCTCCGGCAAAGCGCCGCTCCATGGCGGCTTCAAGCTGCTGGCGTGGGTCAGTTTCAACTCCATCAAGCGCAAGATCGATAACGTCCCGCTCCACTCCCCTGCGCAGCAGCTCGGCCCGTATGCGCCCGGGCCCATGGCCTTTGAGCCTGACGCTGTCCGCGGCATATTTTTGGGCGTAGCGGCTGTCGTTTATATAGTCGTAGTTTTTTAGAAAGTCCGCCGTTCCTTCTATATCGTCCTCGCCGTAGCCCTTTTCCGCCAGTCTTTTCTTCAGCTCGTTTTCCGTGCGGTCGCTGAATGAAAGAAGTTTAAGGGCGTATTCTTTGCAATCCATTACACAAACTCCATAAACACTAAATTTGCCAGGTCGGTACCCCGGCGGGTCAGGCGGATATTGCCGCCCGAACGCTCCAAAAGTCCCCGCTCTATAAGCCTGTCCACGGCCTCGGGAAATTCGCCGCTATAGGGAACTCCCGCCGTCATGCGCAGCCCCAGCCAGAATTTTTCCCGGAGCCGCTCGTCCTCGGTAATGACCTCACATTCAACGCGGCGGCCGCGGCCCTCCAGATAGGCGGCGACGTCGGGCGCGTTGGAATACCGCCGCCCGTCGCAGTAGGAGTGGGCCGCCGCGCCCAGCCCCACATAAGGGGCGAGGGTCCAATACTTTATGTTGTGGCGGCACTCCATGCCAGGCCGGGCAAAATTGGATATCTCGTACTGGACGAGGCCCATGCCGGTCAGGCAGTCCCGCGCCGTATAATATATCTCCCGTTCCTCGTCTTCGGAGGGCAGGCTTAGCTCCGCCCCGTAAAAGGGCGTGCCCTCCTCGATAATCAGAGAATAGGCGCTCACGTGGTCGGGAGAAAGCTCCCTAACCTTTTCAAGGGTCTTTTTCACGCTCCCAACGGTCTGGTTCGGAGTGGAAAGCATCAAATCCAGACTGACGTTGCCGAAGCCGGCCTCCCTCGCCAGCAGATACGCCTCCTCCGCCTGGGCGGCCGTGTGTATCCGGCCAAGCGCCCGAAGCTCGGCGTCGTTAAAGCTTTGCACGCCAAGGCTTAGCCGGTTCACCCCGGCCTTTTTCAGCGCCCGCAGGAGCTCGATATCCACAGCGCCGGGATTGGCCTCTACCGTGAATTCCTCCGCCTTTGGCAGAGCCTCGCACAGCCGAACCAGCTCCCTGCCCACGGAGGTAGGCGTCCCGCCGCCGACAAAGACCGTATCAAATTCCCCGTCATAAGTCCCCAGTTCGTCTAAGACCATGTCCACATACGCCGGCGCGCGGCTCCGGTCAACTATCGAGTAAAAATCGCAGTATGGGCATTTTCGGACGCAGTAGGGTACGTGTACGTAAAGCCCCTTATTCATCTAATTTGAGCACCGACATAAACGCCTCCTGCGGCAGCTCCACACTGCCCACCTGACGCATCCGCTTTTTGCCCTCTTTCTGCTTTTCAAGCAGCTTCTTTTTACGGGTGATATCGCCGCCGTAGCACTTGGCAAGCACGTCCTTGCGCAGGGCCTTAACGGTTTCGCGGGCAATTATCTTGCCGCCGATAGCCGCCTGTATGGGTATTTCAAAAAGCTGGCGGGGGATCGATTCCTTAAGCTTTTCCGCAATGCGGCGGCCGCGCGGGTAAGCCTTCGAGGAGTGGACAATAAAGCTCAGCGCGTCCACCATGTCTCCGTTAAGCAGAATATCCAGCTTCACAAGGTCGCTTTTTTCGTAGCCCATAAGCTCATAGTCAAAGGACGCGTAACCGCGGCTGCGGCTTTTGAGAGCGTCAAAAAAGTCGTAAATTATCTCGTTAAGGGGCAGCTCATAATGCAGGTCGGCCCGGCCCGCGTCGATGTAGGTCATGTCCTTGTAGACGCCGCGCCGTTCCTGGCAGAGCTCCATTATTGAGCCCACGTAGTCCTTGGGCACAAAAATATGAGCCGTGACCACGGGTTCCTCCATATAATCTATCTCGGCGGGGGAGGGCAGATTTGTTGGGTTGGATATCATCAGTTCTTCGCCGTCGGTCTTTACCACCCGATAAACAACGCTGGGCGCGGTAGTGACTAAGTCCAGATTGAACTCCCGTTCCAGCCTTTCCTGAATTATTTCAAGGTGCAGCAGCCCCAGAAAGCCGCAGCGAAATCCAAAGCCCAGCGCCACCGAGGTTTCGGCCTCGAATGACAGGGATGCGTCGTTGAGCTGCAATTTTTCCAGCGCGTCGCGGAGGTCGTTGTATTTGGCCCCGTCGGCGGGATAAATGCCGCAGTAGACCATCGGATTTACCTTGCGGTAGCCCTCCAGCGGCTCGGCCGCCGGGTTGTTCGCGTCGGTGACGGTGTCGCCCACCTGAGTTTCCCTCACGGTCTTGATGCTGGCGGCAATATAGCCCACTTCTCCGGCGGAAAGGCTGTCCGCCGCCCTTGTGCCGTCGGGCAGCAGATATCCCGTTTCCACAACGTCGAACTCTCCGCCGCCGGCCATAAAGCGTATGCGCATGCCCGGGCGGAAGCTGCCGTCCATAACCCGAACATAGACTATAACTCCCTTATACGAATCGTAGTAGGAGTCGAATATAAGGGCCCTGGGCGGCGCGTCCGGGTCGCCTTTGGGGGCCGGTATGTTATTGACTATATATTCGGGTATTTCTTCAATATTAATGCCCTGTTTGGCGCTGATGCGCGGCGCGTCCATGGCGGGTATGCCTATAACGTCCTCGATCTCTTTTGCGACAACGTCCGGCTGAGCGCTGGGCAGATCGATTTTGTTTATGACCGGCAGAATTTCCAAATCGTGATCCAGAGCCAGATAGGTGTTGGCCAGGGTCTGCGCCTCGATGCCCTGGGCCGCGTCAACCACCAGCAGAGCCCCCTCGCAGGCCGCCAGCGAACGGGAAACCTCGTAGTTAAAATCCACATGACCGGGGGTGTCAATTAGGTTAAGCACGTAGTCCCTGCCGTCCTTTGCCCTGTAGTCCAGCCTGACGGCCCGGGCCTTGATGGTTATGCCCCGTTCCCGTTCCAGCTCCATATTGTCAAGCAGTTGCTCCTCCATGTCGCGGCTCTCAACAACGCCGGTGAACTCCAGCAGACGGTCGGCAAGGGTGCTTTTGCCGTGGTCGATATGGGCTATTATGCTGAAATTCCTGATATTATCCTGCATATTTTATTCTCCTGAATGGCCCACCAGCAAAATCGCCGGCGGGCCATTGATAACTTGATTATTTTATTTCGTGACCGCCATCGCCTACGTTGTCAACGTAGAAAGACGCGGCGTAGCCGATTTTCTCCTTATAAGCTTTACCGACTTTTTCAATAAACTCGTCCACGGCGTCCTCGCGGACAATGGATACCGTGCAGCCGCCAAAGCCGGCGCCGGTCATACGGCTGCCGATGGTGCCGTCGATCTTCCGGGCTTCTTCAACGAGAGTGTCCAGCTCCACGCCGGTAACTTCGTAAAGGTCCCGCAGGCTGTCGCCGCTGCCGTTCATCAGACGGCCAAATTCAACGACGTTGCCGCTGTTAAGAGCCTCGATGCTGAGCAGCACCCTGTTGTCCTCGGAAATGACGTGCTCCACGCGGTTGCGTATAACGTCGTCCTCAATCAGGTGCTTGTACTGGATAAACTGCTCCATGGAAATATCTCCAAGGCAGGCCGCCTCCGGCAAAGCCTGCTGAAGTGCGGCCAAACCGGCCTCGCACTGGGCGCGGCGCTCATTGTACTTGCTGTCCGCCAAGGAGCGTTTTTTATTTGTGTTGGCAATAACTATCTTGTAGCCGTCCATTTCAAGGGGAACAAGCTTGTAGCTGAGGTCCTTGCAGTTGAGAAAGATAACGTGGTTTTTCTGGCCCATAGCCGAAGCGAACTGGTCCATGATACCGCAGTTAACGCCGCAGTAATTACATTCGGAGCCCTGACCCACCTGAGCCATCTCGATCATGTTCACAGGTTCGGCAATGCCCTTTTTCTCATTGGAAAAAGTGGCCAGCGCCAGCGCGGTGGAAACTTCAATAGATGCGGAGGAGCTGAGGCCGCCGCCGTATGGCAGATTGCCGTGGAACAGCATTTCGCAGCCCGTTATCTCATATCCGCGCTTTTGAAGCTCAACGGCGCAGCCTATCTGATAGTTGCCCCATTTCAAATCACGGTAATCGTCAAGCCGGTCAATGTCGGCCTCGACGTAATCCGGCAGGTCCGTGGCCCGCAGGCGGATCACCCGCTCAGGTATTTGCCTTACGGCAATGGTGGTGCCCATGGTAAGGGCGGCGGGGAATACGAACCCCCCGTTATAGTCGGTATGTTCACCGATAAGGTTAACGCGGCCGGGGCTCATGAATATGCGGATGTCGCCCTCGTCTCCGCCGTAATATTTCACAAATTCTTTCTTAAGTTCAGCAATTGTCATTTACTTGTCACTCTCCTTAAATCTCTTATAGGCCTCCCTCAGCTCCACGCTGGTAGCCTCGGGCGCGGTGGGGTTGCAGTGGGCCCAGGCGCCTGTTTCGCTGGAGGCGTTGAACTTCTGCTTGTCGGCGCTGCGCATGGGAGGATAGAACGCAATGTGGAAGTGATAGATTTCGCTGGTGTCTTCGTCAGCGTTGACAGGGCCGTTGTACATACACATCATGTACGGGAAGGTGTAGCCAAACAAGCTGTCAAGGGTGCCGGCGGCCTCCCTTACGGCCTTGGCCAGATTGTCCTTTTCGCGGTCGTTGAACTCGCTGATATACTGCTTGTGATTTTTGGCGGCAATGTAAATGCCATAGGGGTACTCGCTGAAGAACGGCAGGAAAACAATAAAGTCCTCGTTCTCAAAAATAATGCGGCGGCCGTCCTGCACCTCGTCGCGGAGCATATCGCAGATGAGGCAGTGCCCGGTCTCGTCGTGGTGCTCCTTGCAGGACTGGAGCTCAAGCTCAAGCTTTTTGGGCACTACGCTGTAACCGTATATCTGGCCGTGGGGGTGGGGCATGGTAACGCCAACGACGGCGCCCCTGTTTTCAAAAATGAAAACGTACTTGATGTTCTTATCCGCCCGCAGAGCCTCAAACCGCTCTACCCACAGGTCCACCAGCTTGCGGACGTGGTCGACGGGCAGCTCGGGCAGCGTAACGGTGTGTTCGGGAGAATAGAGTATTACCTCGCACTTTCCGTAGGCGGGCCGAACCTTATATATACTGGTCTCCACATCGTCGGGGACCGGGGGATTTTGCATAAGAGCGGGGAAGTCGTTGTCGTATTCGTAGACGTCAAAGGCCTTGGGTACCTTGTCATTGTCCGGGCCGGGACAGAAGGGACACCAATCCTTTGGCATTTGAGGCCTGTTCTGCCTGTGAGACGCAATCATTATCCAATCCTTCGTAAGGGGATGCCAACGTAATTCTGCCATAAATATCACCTCATATAGTAATCTTTTTATTTATTATACAATGAAATCCCGGATTAGTCAAGAACAATCTTATAAAAAATACCAAATTTACATTGACAAACCGGCGCTTATGTGTTAAAATATTGAAAGCGTCACCGGGACGCAAATTTTGCGGGGCGCAAATTTTGAAAGAAAGGATTGTCCGACATGGAAAATGTATTTGACGTTCTCAAGGAACGGGGCCTCATTGCGCAGACGACCCACGAAGAAGAAATTCGTGAGCTGCTGGGAAAGGAGAAAATCTCGTTCTATATCGGCTTCGATCCCACGGCGGACAGTCTGCACGTGGGCCACTTCCTACAGATGGTGGTAATGAAGCATATGCAGGACCACGGCCACCGGCCCATCGCCCTTATCGGCGGCGGCACGGCCCATATCGGCGACCCCACGGGCCGCACGGATATGCGCCAGATGATGACCTCCGAGGTCATAGCTCACAACGGCGAATGCTTCAAAAAGCAGATGGGCACCCTTGTGGATTTTTCGGAGGGCAAGGCCGTTATGGTCAACAATGCCGACTGGCTGCTGAAGCTTAACTACGTGGATTTTATCAGGGATATCGGCTCATGTTTTTCCGTAAATCAGATGCTTACCGCCGAATGCTTTAAGCAGCGGCTTGAAAAGGGCCTCAGCTTTTTGGAGTTCAACTATATGCTCATGCAGAGCTACGACTTCCTTATGCTGGCCAGGAATTATGACTGCAAGATGCAGCTTGGCGGCGACGACCAGTGGAGCAACATACTGGGCGGCATAGACCTTAACCGCCGCAAGGACCGCCGGCAGGTATACGGCATGACCTTTACCCTCCTGACCACCAGCGAGGGCAAAAAGATGGGCAAAACGGCCAAGGGCGCCGTGTGGCTCGACCCGGCAAAAACCTCTCCTTACGAGTTTTATCAGTACTGGCGCAACGTGGACGACGCCGATGTGTGCAAGTGTCTGCGGCTGCTGACCTTTATCCCTATGGACGAGATAAGGGAGTACGAAAAGCTGGAGGGCAGCGCCCTCAATGCCGTAAAAGCCCGGCTGGCCTATGAGCTGACCGCAATGGTTCACGGCAAAGAAGAGGCCGAAAAGGCCGACGCCGCCGCAAAGGCTGTGTTTGGAGGGGCCGGCGACGACTCCAATATGCCCTCCGCCGAAATAACCGAGGCCGAGCTGGGCGACGGTATGCCCGTGCTCGATCTGCTCACGGCGGTAAAGTTCATCCCCTCAAAAGGCGAGGGCCGCAGGCTCATACAGCAGAACGGCCTGAGCATAAATGATGAAAAGGTCGCCGACATCGGCACGCTCATCACTAAGGACAAATTCGCCGGCGGTAAGCTGGTTGCGAAAAAGGGCAAAAAATCATTCCTTAAAATTGTCCTCAAATAAGGTGATACATTGAGCTTGATAATGATTTTTCTCACGGCGGTATCCCTGGCAATGGATGCCTTTGCCGTGTCGGTCACCAATGGCATAACCGTAACTGACCTGCGCCCGTGGCATGGGGTAAAAATGGGCCTGTATTTCGGCACTTTTCAGTTTGTCATGCCGCTTATCGGCTATGTGCTTGGCAGCGGCCTGCGGGATTATATCGAGGCCTTTGACCACTGGATAGCCTTTGGGCTGCTTGTGCTTATCGGCGGCAATATGATTAGGGAAAGTCTAACCGGCGGCGACGAGGCCCAGACCGGACGCACCGCGAGGGAGGCTCTCAATGTCCGTGTGCTGACTCTTCAGGCCATAGCCACCAGCATCGACGCGTTGGCGGTGGGCGTCAGCTTTTCGCTGCTGCCCGATGTGGATATGTGGCTGTCATGCTCGGTAATAGGGGCGGTAGCCTTTATTTTCAGCTTTGCCGGCGCCATGATGGGCAAGGGCCTGGGCGGCCTGCTCAAAGACAAGGCCGAGCTGGCCGGCGGCGCGGTGCTTTGCGTGATAGGTATAAAAATACTTGTGGAGCACCTGTTTTTCTGACGACAAGCTTTAATTTAATAACAGACAGTTCGTGACCATCCTGTCTATAAACAAAACTACGGAACAAACCGGGGCAATAACGCTTCGGTTTAAGGCGGGGTCACACCCCGCCGATTTTTTTATTAGTATTAGGAGGAGTTTTACAATGGAAAAGAAAATGGCTACAAGGTACATGGTACAGGGCGCGATGATCGCCGCGGTCTACGTGGCGCTGACCAAGCTGTTCGAGCCTATCAGCTTTGGCGTTGAAAACGCCATACAGTGCCGCGTCAGCGAGCTTTTGACGATTTTGCCGGTGTTCACCCCCGCGGCGGTACCGGGACTGTTCATAGGCTGCCTGCTTGGAAATCTGCTGGGCGGCGGCAGCGTGATTGACATAATTTTAGGCTCGCTTACCACCCTGCTGGCGGCCTTCCTCACGTACAAGCTCAGGAGCAGACGCCTTATTGCCGTGCTGCCGCCGATTGTCCTCAACGGCCTCATAGTGGGCGGCTATCTGCCGGCGGTCTATGGCATAAATATGCCCGTGTGGCTGTCGATGGTCTGCGTTGCGGCGGGTCAGGTCATATCCTGCGGCGTAGGGGGCCTGCTGCTGGCCAAGGCGTTGGACAAGACGCCGATATTTAATACTAATACCAATTAAAAGCGCCCGGACAGGGACAGTTCACTCCCAGGTGACTACCCCGTATTCCCAATATACAAGGCCGCCGATGTCGAGTACGTTTTTGTAGCCTGCGGAATTCAGATATTCCGCCGCGGCGCGGCTGCTTTTGCCGCTGCGGCAGCAGACGAGGATGAGCTGTTCCCTGTCGGGCAGCTCATCCAGTCTTTTTTCGAGGTCGTCCACAGGTATGCAAACGGCGTTTTCTATGTGGCCCTGCACAAATTCCTCCTCTGTCCGGACGTCAAGGATTGTGCATGGCCGGCTGTCAATTATGCTTTTCGCGGTTTTTTGATCTATTTTTTTGTACATATATATCACCGATTTGATTTTATCACATACCGCAAAAAAATTCAACAAAAATTGAAAAAAGGTCTTGCAATTTAAGCAAAGGTATGCTATAATAACAAAGTACCTGCGGATATGGCGGAATTGGCAGACGCGTACGGTTCAGGTCCGTATGAGAGCAATTTCATGCAGGTTCAAGTCCTGTTATCCGCACCAGCAGCGTGACGCTGCACCCAAATCGCGCTCCATACTTTGGGGCGTGATTTTTTGTTTAAGGCCCGCGTTGCGGCGTAAATCCTGTAAGACTACTCGCACCACGTCGTCGCAAGCGTCGTTTCGCTTGCGACGACTTTTTGTGCTTCGCAAAAAAGCCGCCGTTGGCTCACTCCGCTGCTCCTCCTTTTCCCCACAAAGCCTACGGCTTTGCGGGGCCCCGAGTAAGACGCCTTTTCTTTCAAAAAAGGTCATCGCACGAGAGCTTGCCACCAACCTTTTGCGAGTCAAAAACGCCGCACCCAAATCGCGCCCCTTACTTCGGGGTGTGTTTTTTTGTGGGCTCGGCGGAGGTTTATGAATATACAACGCCGTCAACGGTCGTCTGCCGGCCCCTCTCGTTTTACGAGAATAACTTTCTCTGAACGTGGTATTTACTTTGAATTTAGTTTCTGATATAATGATTTTAAAGAGAGGGGGAACAATTATGAATCTCAGCTTTGGAGCCAACCTAAAAAAGCTCCGCCATGAGCGGGATCTAACTCAAGACGAGCTTGCGGAAGCTTTGGGAATATCTACCCAGTCAATAAGCCGCTACGAGACAAATTCCGCCTATCCCGACATTGAAATGCTGCCGGTTATCGCGGCGTATTTCGGCGTGACCGTCGATTCTCTCTTGGGTGTTTCGCCGGAAGCGCGAGAAAAGCTCCGCGGGGAGTATGAGACCCGCTTTCATGCGGCAAAGGGAGCGGAGGCCAAACTCGAGGTTTTAAACAAGTGGCGCACGGAATTCCCCGACGACTGGGAGGCTGTCTGCGACACTATCGCCGCTATTGGTGAATTGTCGACCGGCAAACGTGACCTTAACGTCTTGCGAAGCATCACAAAAAGCGCATTAAAACGCTGCGCAGATACTTACTGGCACGATCGGCTGATCTTCGCATACCTTAACGCGGAAACCGACGAGCGGACCGCGCTCGGCTTTATCCGCGAGTACGGCTTACACCGGCCGCGACGAAAAGAAAACGCGCGCCCTGTGCCAGCAGCATCATCAAGTCGCCGTGAGCGGAGTGATAGA
>CANRHW010000046.1 GCA_947630525.1 uncultured Clostridia bacterium
AGGTCGTCAAAAAGGTTGATTTTCATATATATTACCTCCTAAAAATTGATTTTCCACATAATTAGTGCACTATAAACAGGCTCAGGCCCGCAAGGGCCCACAAGACCTTTTTTAATATTTTCATATGTCACCTGTAATACTGGTATATGACAAACAGCCATACGGCTATGTGTATGACCAGCATGAGCGCAAAGCACACTACCAGCGCCGTATCGACGCTCCTGGGCAGCCCCTTGCCGCCTTTGTCGGAGGCCAAAAGTATGCCCGAGCCGATAAGCCCCGCGAGGCCCACCGCTCCGGCGGCCGCCGCCAAATAATCGCTCATAAAGCGTACAAGGGCGTTCCTCGACGGGTCGTTATAGTTGCCCACAACGCCCACAGTTATTACCGAAGCCACGGTAAAAACTACGATAATACAAAAAATTATCCGGAAAAAGTTTTTCATATTCCTCATCCCTTTTTTGTGCGTTTTATTCCCACGCCGCGGGCCGTCAGCCCCGCGAACAGACCAGCTCCACCGCTCGGGGGAGGATTATCCATTCGGCCTCCTCCATTACCCGGCGCTGCAAGGTCTCGGCGGTGTCGTCCGGGTCGATGTAAACGGCCTTTTGCATAATTATTTTGCCACCGTCCACAACCTCGTTTACAAAGTGAACCGTGGCCCCGGTGACCTTTACGCCGTAGTCCAGGGCCGCCTGATGTACCCGAAGGCCGTAAAACCCGTCGCCGCAGAAGGACGGAATAAGGGACGGATGGATATTGATTATACGGTTTTTGTATTCGCGGAGGAGCTCGCCGTCAAGTATGGCCAAAAAGCCCGCCAGCACAATGAGGTCGATATTACGGGCCTTCATGAACTCCGTCAGGGCGTGGGAAAAGTTTTCGCCCTCTTCCCTTTTGCTTATAACGGCGGTTTCGATGCCGGCCTTTTGGGCCCGTTCAAGGGCGTAGACACCGGCCTTGTTGGATACGACTGCCCTAATGCGGCCGCTTTTGATTATGCCGCTGTTTTGAGCGTCGATCAGGGCCTGTAGGTTCGTCCCTCCGCCGCTGACCAGTACCGCAATGTTTTTCATGTTTTTACCCCCATTCGGCCAACAACGCCCGTGGGGCGTTATTTAATCTCAATTTCCTTTTCTCCCTCAGTGATTTCACCTATCACATAGGCCCTTTCGCCATTATCCTCCAAAACCTTGACGGCCTTTTCCGCCTGGTCGGCGGGGACGGCGGCTATCATGCCGATGCCCATATTAAACGTATTGAACATATCGTGTTCGGATATATTGCCGGTCTCCTGAATAAGATTGAAAATCGGCAGCACCTCAAAGCTGTCCTTGCGGATAACGGCCTTTGTTCCCTCCCTCAGCATACGGGGGATATTCTCATAAAAGCCGCCGCCGGTAATGTGAGAGACCGCCTTTACGTCGCAGACGCCGATAAGGGCCAGCATGGGCTTGACATAAATCTTAGTGGGGGTGAGCAGGGTCTCCAGAATGCTGGTGCCCAGCTTATCGTTGTAACGCTGGAGGTTGCCGGCGTTTTCGGCATTGATATTGAACACCTTGCGCACAAGGGAAAATCCGTTGGAATGTACGCCGCTGGACGCGATGCCTATAAGGGCGTCGCCGGGGGCCAGGCGGCTGCCGTCGATTATCTTTTTACGGTCCACAATGCCGACCGCAAAGCCCGCCAAGTCGTATTCGTCCTCGGGATAAAAGCCGGGCATTTCGGCAGTTTCGCCGCCGACAAGGGCGCAGCCGCCCTTTACGCAGCCGTCGGCAACTCCACGGACGATAGCGGCCACCTTTTCGGGCACGTTCTTGCCCACGGCCACATAGTCAAGAAAGAACAGGGGCTTAGCTCCGCTGCATACGATGTCGTTAACGCACATGGCGACGCAGTCCTGCCCTACGGTGTCATGCTTGTCAGACAGGAAGGCTATTTTCAGCTTTGTGCCTACGCCGTCGGTGCCGCTGACCAGCACGGGCTCCTCATACTCGTCCTTATTAAGGGAGAACAGGCCGCCGAAGCCGCCGATATCTCCCACAACTCCGTCAATAAAGGTCCTCTTTACATCCGCTTTCATAAGGCGGACGGCCTCGTAACCGGCCTCTACGTCAACGCCGGCATTTTTATATGCTGAACTCATAGTGTCGATCCTTTCATTTTTGTAATAACTTTCTAAAACCTTGGGTAATCGCCCGAGAAGCACGCGTCGCAGTAGCCGTCAAGCTCGGGCACGATACGCTTCAAATCTTCCACGTCCAAATAGCCCAGCGAATCGGCTCCGATTTTTTTGCGCAGCTCGTCGCAGGAAAGATTATTTGCGGCCAGCTCGTGCTTATTAGGTATGTCGGTGCCGAAATAGCAGGGCCACAGGAAAGGCGGCGAAGACACACGCATATGCACCTCGGTTGCCCCGGCCTCCTTTAGCAGACGTATGAGGTTGGCGCTGGTGGTGCCGCGGATTATGCTGTCGTCAACCAGTACCACCCGTTTGCCTTTGACGCAGGATTCCACCGCGGTCAGCTTTATCTCCACGTTTCGCTGGCGGATAAGCTGAGTGGGCTGGATAAAGGTACGGCCCACATAGCGGTTTTTCACAATACCTATGCCGTAGGGTATGCCCGAGGCCTCGCTGTATCCTATAGCCGCGCAGAGGCCGTTGTCGGGCACGCCGATAACGATATCCGCGTCCACCCCGGTCTCCCGGCCCAAAATCATTCCGGCCAGGCGGCGGGCCTCGTAAACGCTCTGCCCGCCAACAACGCTGTCGGGCCGCGCAAAGTAGATATATTCAAAAATACAGGGGCGGGGCTTAAATTTGCCCACATGGTCGCGGACGGAGGTAAGCCCCTCGTCACTGACCACAACTATCTCGCCGGGCTCTACGTCCCGTTGGTATTCCGCGCCCACGGCTTTGAGGGCCGCCGTTTCGCTGGCGAACACCCAGGCCCCGCCTATTTTACCTATACAAAGGGGCCTTATACCGTAGGGGTCGCGGGCGGCGATAAGCTGATCCTGGGTCATGATGACCAGCGAATATGCCCCCTCAAGCCGGCACATGACTTGGGAAAGAGCGCTTTCCATCCGGCCGTTGGTTATACGTTCCCACCCCAGAAGATAGGCTATTATCTCCGCATCTGTGTCGGAGTGGAAAATAGCCCCGTTCTGCGCGAGCTCGTTTATCAGCTTGTTGTGGTTGGCAAGACCGCCGTTGTTGGCAATAGCCATGGTGTCTCCCGTATACCTTGTCAGAAGCGGCTGAGAGTTTTGCTTGTGACTGTCCTCATGGCCCGTGCAGCTCACATGGCCGACAGCCATGTGTCCCGTAAAGCGGTTGAGGTTGAAATCGTTGAACACCTCGGGCACAAGTCCGGCGTTTTTGTAACACGCGAAGTCATTTCCGTCGCAGGTCACTATGCCGCAGGTCTCCTGCCCCCGGTGCTGGAGGGCGTAAAGAGCGTAATAGGTCAAACGGGCGCAGTCCAGGGTGCGGTCACGGTCATATACGCCGAAAACTCCGCACTCCTCATGGAGCTTATCTTCGGCAAACATAGTTATTCGACGGCCTCCGCTCTCTCCCCGATTTTGGCGTCCTTCTCCACAATGGCCTTTTTCATGGCCTCCTTGTGCTCCCGGAGCTTTTGCTTGACCTCGGGGTCAGTGGGAGCAATTATCTGGGCGGCAAGGATGGCGGCGTTTTCGCTGCCGTTTACCGCAACGGTAGCCACAGGTATGCCGGAGGGCATCTGCACTACGCTGAGCAGGCTGTCAAGGCCGTCCATAAGGCTGGACTTTATGGGTATGCCGATTACCGGCAGAGTGGTAAAGGCTGCCAGCACGCCCGCCAGATGAGCGGCCTTGCCGGCGGCGGCGATGATAACGTCGATACCGTTTTCTTCAGCCTTAGCGGCGAACTCGTGGGCCAGCTCCGGGCTGCGGTGGGCAGAAATAACGCGCACCTCCGTCTGAATACCGAACTTTTTAAGGGTTTTTATGCAGGGCACAAGGGCGTCAAAATCGCTGTCGCTGCCCATGACCAATGCTGCTTTCGACATAGCTTATCTTCCTTTCGTTTATATATGGTCACAAAAATCATTATTCTTTTTTTGACGGACGGCCGACTACTCGACCGTTACCGACTTTGCAAGGTTGCGGGGCTTATCGATATCGCAGCCGCGGTGGAGCGCGGTATAATAAGCCAGATATTGGGCGGGAACAACGCTCACAAGGGGCGAGAGCATCTCGTGCACATCGCCGATAACTATCTGGTCCTTGCGGGTGGAAAGTCCCTTTGATGAAATACGTATGACCTTGGCCCCGCGCGAAACTACCTCTTTGACGTTGCTGCGGGTGTTGAGATTGGTATTGGACTGCGTTATTACGGCAACTACGGGCGTCCCCTCCTCGATAAGGGCTATGGTGCCATGCTTCAATTCGCCCGCGGCAAAGCCCTCGGTCTGAACGTAGGATATCTCCTTTAGCTTAAGAGCGGCCTCCAGACAAACGTAATAATCCACTCCCCTGCCAATATAGAAGCAGTTACGGGATGGAACTATGTATTCCTCGGCCAAGCGGCTGTAAAGTTCCCGGTCGCCGCAGAGGCCCTCAATAGTGTTGGCGATAAGGGCCAGTTCATATTTGAGGTCGATGCCGATGCGGTTTTTGACCGCCGTGGCCAAAATCGCCAGCACGGCCACCTGAGCCGTATAGGCCTTTGTAGACGCCACGGCAATTTCGGGCCCGGCATAAAGCAGAAGCGTGTGATCAGCTTCTCTGGAAAGAGTGGAGCCTTTCACATTCGTAAGCGTAAGCGACTTGAAGCCCATCCGCTTTATCTTCACCAGCACGGCCCGGCTGTCGGCGGTCTCGCCGCTCTGAGAAATAAAGATGAACAGGGGCTTTTCGGTGAGCAGAGGCGTGTTGTACACAAATTCGCTGGCAACGTAACTTTCCGCGGGCTTGCCGGCAATGTTCTCAAAGAAATGCTTGCCGATTATTCCGGCGTGATAGCTGGTGCCGCAAGCGATAATATATATCTTGTCACATTCCCGAACGTCGTTAAGTATCTCCTCCGGCACGGTAAGTTCGCCGGCCTCGTTCTGATACTCGCTGATTATCCGGCGGATAACAAGGGGCTGCTCCTCGATTTCTTTTAACATATAATGAGGATATGTGCCCTTGGATATATCGTCCAGATCCAGCTCCGCCTTGTAGGGCTCGCGCTCAATGCGCTTTGAATAGCTGGTGTAAAGCTCAACGCTGTCCCGGGTGACGATAGCAAATTCCTTATCCTGTATTTCATAAAACATGTCGGTGTGGGCTATCATAGCCATGGCGTCGCTGCCTATCATGTTAAATCCGTCGCCCTTGCCGACAAGGAGGGGCGACTTGTTTTTTACCGCGTACATATGGTCCGGATCGCGGCGGTCGATTATAGCCAGAGCGTAGCTGCCCTCGATTATGTCTATAAGGTGCATTATGGCCACGTCCATCTCCTCGCCCTCGGCGGTGAACTTTTCCAGCAGGCGGACTACCACCTCGGTATCGGTATCGCTGGCGAACTCCACGTCTTTGAGATATTTCCGGCGCAGCTCCGCCTCGTTCTCGATTATCCCGTTGTGCACCAGCGAAAAGTTTTCGCTGGAATGGGGGTGGGCGTTGACCTCGTTGGGCTTGCCATGAGTGGCCCAGCGGGTATGGCCAATGCCCAACGTACCCTTGAGCTTAGCGCCGCCCCGAGTCTTATCATAAAGGTTCACAAGCTTACCCACGGCCCTTTCCACAGCAATAACGCCATCGTTGTAGATGGCCAGCCCAGCCGAGTCGTAACCCCGGTATTCCAACTTTGACAGCCCATCAAGCAAAATGGGAGCCGCCTCTTCAAATCCTATGTAACCAACAATTCCGCACATGATAACGTACCTCCGTTCAGTCTATGTTTCGTCATTGAAACTCACATAATAGTACAAGTATATTATATAACAAAAATTGCACGATTGCAACCTTTTTTATTTTTTTCCTATTAAATTTAAAAAAAGTGTAGATTTTTTATGATTTTTATTTTATAATAGTAAACAGTTAATTCATGAAAGGACCGATTATAATGAAGAACGATATTCTCAGGCTTCTGGAACGGGACAGCCGCTACACGCATGAACAGTTGGCGACCATGCTGGGCACCACGACGGACGTCGTCGCGGCGGCAATAAAGGAGCTGGAAGACGAAAAAATCATCCTTGGCTACAAGACCCTTATCAACTGGGAGCGAACGGACCGGGACAACATCAGCGCCATAATCACCATAAAAATAACTCCTCAGCGGGGAGACGGCTATGATAAAATTGCGGAGCGCATTTATAAATATCCGCAGGTCAAAGGCGTGACCCTTATGAGCGGCAGCTTTGACCTGCTGGTCAGCGTGGAGGGCAAGAGCCTAAAGGACGTGGCCATGTTTGTATCCGAAAAGCTGGCCCCAATGGATGGCGTGGTGTCCACCAACACTCACTTTACGCTCAAAACCTATAAAAAGGAAAATGTCATCTTCACCAGTGAGGAACTGGATGACAGGGAGGTTATCACCATATGAGGGACGTCGCCGAAATGATATCGCCCCACATTGCGGACATGGCCCCCTCGGGCATACGCAAATTTTTTGACATCGTGGCGGAAATGAAAGACGCCATCTCTCTTGGCGTTGGCGAGCCTGATTTCATCACCCCCTGGACAATAAGAGAAGCGGGCATTTACGCTCTGGAAAAGGGCCATACGCACTATACCTCGAACGCCGGCCTTAAAGAGCTTAGGCAGGAGCTTTGCCGCTATACGCACCGAACATACGGCCTGGACTACGAAGAGGACGAGACTCTCATTACCGTGGGCGGCAGCGAGGCTATCGACCTGATGGTCAGGGCCATTATTTCCAAAGGGGACGAAGCGCTTATCCCGGAACCGTCCTTTGTGTGCTACAAGCCCTGCGTTACAATGGCCGGCGGCACGCCCGTGCCTATCGTCACCAGGGAGGAGGATGAATTTCGCCTGACACCCGAAGCGCTGGCGGAAAAAATCACCGACCGCACAAAGCTGCTGGTGCTCCCGTATCCCAACAACCCCACCGGCGCCATAATGGAAAAGGAGAGCCTTGAAGCCATCGCCGACGTTATCAGGGATAAGGACATACTTGTGCTTTCAGACGAAATTTACGGCGCTTTGACCTACCAAGGCAGCCACGTGCCCTTTGCGTCAATAGACGGAATGAAAGAACGGACTGTCACAATAAACGGCTTCAGCAAGGCTTTTGCCATGACGGGCTGGCGGCTGGGCTACGCAATGGGGCCCAAGCCGCTTATCAAGGCCATGCTGAAAATACACCAATACGCCATAATGTGCGCCCCCACCACAAGCCAATACGCCGCTGTGGAGGCCCTGCGCAGCTGCGACGACGACGTGGCCGCTATGCGTGACGAGTACAACCTCCGCCGCAGGGTCATGGTCAAGGGCTTTCGCGATATGGGGCTGTCCTGCTTCGAGCCAATGGGGGCGTTTTATGTGTTCCCCAACATAAGCAGTCTCGGTCTCAGCAGCGAGGACTTTGCCACTCAGCTTTTAAAGGAAGAAAAGGTAGCCGTAGTTCCCGGCACGGCCTTTGGCGACAGTGGAGAGGGCTTTGTTCGTTGCAGCTACGCATACAGCGTGAAGAACATCGAGACCGCCCTGGACAGAATAAGCAGCTTTGTGCGCCGTCACCGGGGCTGATATAAGGGGTATGTGAAATGGACGCTATCCGCAGATTTGCCGCTATTGCGGCGGCGGTATCGCTGCTGTTTACTTCGCTTGCCGGCTGCCGGAAAAACGGCGGCGGACTGAGCTTTGTCGGAGACAGCGCGGGCTATTTATGCGCGGCTGACGCTCCCGGCACAGTTCGCCTTACCAACGGCATCGACGGCTATTCCCTGTGCCTGCCGGACGGAGCGCAGGTCGACGCCAGTCTTGCGGCGGTGCGGACGGCCGTATCCTATGGGGATGTGCGTTTGTACGTATATGCGCAGGAGGCCGCCGGCGACGAAGCCCAAGACGGCTACATAAATTATTCCAACACATTTTTGACCGGCGGTTGGGGCGTTACTCCGGGCGAAAGCGGCCAGGCGGAGCTCGGCGGCTGCGAGGCCGTGTACAACACCTGGGTTCGCAAACCCTTTTCGCGAGTGGAGAATGACAAGCCCAACTATGCCTGCTTCGACATAAAGGGCGCGGACAAGGTCTACACACTCATGTTCAAATACGGTTCCGAAGCCGATTACGCCGCCGATATTCTCCCCGTGGCAGAAAGCTTCGCCGCAGCAGAAGTCACCGCCTCCGCCCCTGAAATACGCTTTGACGGCGACGGCCCGGCATTGGACAGCGGCGCCCGCAAGGCCTATAATGAGATTTTTGGCGAAAAATCTCCTCTAACTTGGGGAGTTTTTGTACCGGACATAAACAAGCCTGGTAAGGCTCGCGCCCTGGAGGAGCAGGTGGATTTTGACTTTGACATCTATCTGCTCTATTCCGGCCTCAATTTGACCGCCGACGGAAAACCCAGCCTGTTCGGAGAAAGGCTTTATGACATACTCACAAGGACCTGCCCCAAAGGCAAAATCCCCGAGCTGACCCTCCAGACCTTTGCCTATGAGGACAAACCCGGCCTGATGATATACGATGTGCTGAACGGCGAATATGACGGACTGCTCCACGATTACGCAAAGGACGTCGCCGCTTTCGCGCGGCCGGTGCTGCTGCGGCCCTGCAACGAAATGAACGGCGACTGGTGCCCATACAACGGCTATTTTACCTGCCGTGACCCAGACATATATGTGGATTTCTACCGTTATATATTCGACATTTTTCAGCAGGAGGGAGCGCACAACGCCATATGGGTATTCAATCCAAACGGCGTCTCCTTTCCAAAGTTCAAGTGGAACAGCGAGCTGGTCTATTATCCCGGCAGCGAATACGTCAACGTGGTCGGTATGACGGCCTACAACACGGGCACTTACTATGAACATGAGAGTTGGAGCACCTTTGACCAGCTTTACTCCGGGCTGTACGCCGATTACACCGCACGGTACGCCCGGCCGCTGATGATAACGGAGTTTGCATGCAGCGGGATAGGCGGCGACAAGGCGGCCTGGATCGACGATATGTTCCGGCGGCTGCCGGATTACCCGCAAATAAAAGCCGCCGTCTGGTGGAACAGTCACGACCTCGACGCCGCCGACCCGGAAAACCCGGTGGTATCACGCCCCTATGAGCTAAACGAGACCGAGGCGAGCACCGCCGCTTTCAGGCGCGGTATCGCGGCCTATAAAAATTAGGGCAATAAAATTAAGGGGCTGTAAAAAAATTCACTCTGTAATTAAAAGGGCACGGGGGCCGGCCGAAAAAATCGTGCAGAACGGACGAAAATCAGCTCGCGCAGGCGGATTAACAGGCGAAGCCTGCCGCCGAGCAAGCCTTCCCGACGGCGTACATAGGTACGCCGAGTGGTGATTTTCGTTCGTAGTTCAAGGGCATAAAATAAATAAGAAAATTCGCTCGTAAGGGCGAATTTTCTTATTTAATACATTTTTTATTTTAAGTGAATGATTACAAATTTGCCTTAAATTAAGTCATTCAGCCCTTGAACGATCTGCGCGACTTTTTTTACGGCCCCTTAATTTTACGTATCACTTTTCCAGAGTACCGTCAAGCTCGGCTTCCCTAATAATGGCCGCGTCGGCTATCATGTCCACGGTGCCGTCGATGCCCAGCAGGCTGCTGTTGATGCAGATGTCGTACTGCTT
>CANRHW010000047.1 GCA_947630525.1 uncultured Clostridia bacterium
GTACGCCGAGTGGTGATTTTCGTTCATAGTTCAAGGGCATAAAATTAAGAAAATTCGCTCGTAAGGGCGAATTTTCAACATTAATACATTATCTAATTTTATTGATTATAAAGAACACTATTTGCCTTAAATAAGGACTTCAAGCCCTTGAACGGTCTGCGCCATTTTTTTACAGCCCCAATGGCTTGCACCGAAATACGGCTATTGACAATTTCTGAAAACCCTGATATAATTATAATGATACCGCATAGTTTTTGTGGTATTGCCTTAGATCCAGACAATAAAAGAAAGGTATGATACAGTGTCAGTATTTCTTATCGACTACGAAAATCTCCACACCTCCGCTTTTGCCGGTCTTGAAGATTTGAACGAGGATGACCGGGTGCTTATCTTTTATACGAACAATTCTGACAACCTGACCTTTTCGCTGATGCAGCGGCTAAATTCCGCCAAAGCGCGGATAGAGTATGTCAAAGTGAACTGCGGCGGGAAAAATTCGCTGGATTTTCAGCTTTGCAGCTATCTGGGTTATCTCATAGGGACCAATTCGTGCTCTTGTTTTTATATAGTCAGCCGTGACAAGGGCTTTTCATCGGTGCTGAACTTCTGGAGCGAAAGGGCCGCCGGAGCCAATATCGTTATGTTTGGCCCAAGTATTCGCAGCTGCGCGGATAATAACGCCGAACCCGAGGCCGCCGAGGTCGAGCAGTCTCAGACCGTTCAGCCTCAGATTGAACAGTCTAAGACTGAGCAGCCTCAGACTGAACAATCCCAAACTGATGCCACTCTGGCGGAGCAGCCCCAAACAGAGCAAAACGCCGCTCCCGCCGAAAAGCCCAAGCGCAAGTATAACCGCCGCGCTCCTTACAAGCGCAAGCCCAAGGCCCCGGCGGAGCAGACCGCATGACCGGCGAGACCGTTATGCCGCTGTCTCCCCGGTTGGAGATGGTGCTCCGCCTTACTCCCGACGCCGCCGTCTGCTGCGATGTGGGGACGGATCACGGTCTTGCCGCCGTCCGGCTCGCCCTGCGGGGCAGCCGCGTCATTGCTACGGATATCAACCGCGGCCCACTCGAACGCGCCCGGGCCAATATTCGCCGCTGGGCGGTTGAGGACAGAGTGGAGCTGCGGCTGTCAGACGGACTTTCGGCAATTAAACCGGGCGAGGCCGGCTGTGCCGTGATCGCCGGAATGGGCGGCGAGCTTATTGCCGAAATATTGAGTAAAGGCACAAAGGATATCCCCAGCTTCGTCCTTCAGCCCCAGTCAAAGCATTACGAGCTGCGCGACTGGCTGAGCAAAAACGGTTTTCGCATTGTGCAAGAGGATATCTGCCGGGAGGGCCAGCGCTATTATGTTGCCATTCTGGCGGCCCACGGCGGACAGGAATTTCTGACCGAGGAGGAAAAGCACATCGGGCCCCGGCTGATCGAGAGCCGGCACCTTCTTTTGGGCGGATATCTGGCCTCACGCCGGCGGGAGACGGAAAAAATACTTGAAAAAATCGGCGGCGCGTCAACTCCCAGGCGGAACGAATGCGCCGCGCTCATAGAAATGTACGCAAAATACGGGCAGGGAGGCTGAATAATGGCTGTTGAACTAAAGGAAATAATCGAGTTTATGGAAAAAAGTTTCTCGCCGGAGTACGCGGCGGATTACGACAATGTGGGCCTGTTGGCCGGGAGGCGTAACAAGTCCGTCGGCAAGGCCCTGCTCTGCCTTGACTGCGACATTAATGTTGTGCGCGAGGCCGTTCGTGAGGGAGCGCAGCTCATAATCAGCCATCACCCGGTCATTTTCGGCGGCGTGAGCTCTGTCACCGACGGTTCGCCCGACGGTGAAATGCTTGTGGAAGCTATTGAAAACGGTATTTCGGTCTACTGTGCCCACACCAACCTTGACAGTTGTCCCGGCGGCCTGACGGATTACCTCTGCAAGCGGCTGGACCTTGTGCCGCTGGAGCCCGTGGAGGGTAACGACGGCCGTATTTGCCGGCCCCAGGGGAAGCTCACGCTGCTGGAGCTTTGCGCCCGTTTAAAGGAGCGGCTTGAACTGGACGGCGTTTCTACCACGGCCCAGATGAACCGCCCGGTAAAAAGGGTGGCCGTTATCAACGGCAGCGGCGGTTCCATGGCGGCGGCGGCCCGGGCCAAGGGCGCGGACGTACTCATAACGGGCGACGTGAAATATCACCAGCAGCGGGAGTTTTATCTTGACCCTGACTTTGAGTACATCGAGGTCAGCCACTACGACAGCGAAAAAATCGTCACCGAACTGCTTTTTGACCGGCTCAAGGAAGGCTTCGGCACGAGGCTGGAGGCGGTTATATCCAAGGAAAACCGTCCGCCGATGACCGCCGTAGGGTGAGCGCGGGGCGGAGCGTTAAGTTTAAATCAATACCGCACAAACTACCTTTTTCTTTAAAAGCTCCTTTTTTTCTTTGAGGGGCTTGATTTTTTTTACGGTTTGAGCTAAAATATATAATAGGTTAATTTTAGGCAATGAAGAATTGGCTCCTTATTGTCTAATGAAAGAGAGAAGTTGCATGAAAACCTTACGCATTATGGGTATAGATCCGGGGATAGCCATTGTTGGGGTCGGCGTTGTGGATAAGACCGGGAACGCTTACAGGGACGTGTTCCACTGTGCGGTCACGACGCCGGCTAACACTCCTATAGAGCGGCGGCTGATGGATATATACGCCCGGCTGGGAGAGCTTTTTGACAAATACAGGCCCGACGCGGTCAGTATCGAGGAGCTTTTTTATAACAATAACGCCAAGACGGTAATCGCCGTGGGGCAGGCCCGCGGGGTCATACTGCTGGCGGCCATGCAAGCGGGCATACCCGTATTTGAATATACGCCCCTACAGGTCAAGCAGGCCCTGACCGGTTATGGCCGGGCGGAAAAAAAGCAGATACAGCAGATGATGAAGGCCATGCTTGGTCTGGAGGCCGTGCCTAGGCCCGACGACGTGGCCGACGCGCTGGCCATAGCCGTATGTCACGGCAACAGCGTTGGCTTTAACCAGAGTGCGCTGAATACTATTTTGAAAAGCGGTGGTAAGCTATGATATCATATCTTAACGGCAGGGTCGCCGCCATTGGCGAAAATTACGTTGTTATGGACGTTAACGGCATAGGGTTCCGAGTGTTTATGCCCTCGGGCGATCTGGCCCGGCTGCCGGGCCCGGGAGGCGAGGCCAAGGTGTTTACATATTTTTATGTGCGCGAAGATGCTATGGAGCTTTACGGCTTTGGGTCCGAAAGCGGCATAGAATATTTTACTCGGCTGCTGTCGGTCACCGGCGTTGGCTGCAAGGCCGCCCTTGCCATACTGAGCGTTTTGCCGCCGGCCGAGCTGGCAATGGCCATAATCGGCGGCGATCACAAGGCCATCACCCGGGCACAGGGCGTAGGCGCCAAGCTGGCGCAGCGCATAATTCTTGAACTTAAAGGGAAAATCGACACTAAGGACGCGGTCGGCGCTCCGCAAAAGGAAGAAGCCGGCTACGCTCCCTCGGCGGACGTGAGCGCCATCAACGCCCTTATCGCCTTGGGCTGCTCCCCCAGCGAGGCTCAGAAAACCGTTATGCAGATACCGGCGGCCGGCATGAGCACCGAAGAAATAATAAAAGAAGCGCTGAGGAGGATGAGCAATGGAATTTGACGACAGGATAATTTCCGGCCGGCAGCTTTCCGGCGACAGCGAGCTGGATTATACCATCCGACCCCGGACCATGGACGAGTACATAGGTCAGGACAAGGTAAAAGACAGCCTGAAGATATACATAAAAGCCGCTCTGGAACGCGGCGAGGCCCTGGATCACTGTCTGCTTTACGGCCCTCCGGGTCTCGGCAAAACCACTTTGGCCGGTATAATCGCCAACGAAATGGGCGTCAATATCCGGGTGACGAGCGGCCCCGCCATCGAAAAGCCCATGGATTTGGCGGCCATACTCACCAATCTCGGCCCGCAGGACGTGCTGTTTATTGATGAAATTCACCGCCTTTCGAGAAGCGTGGAGGAGATTTTGTATCCCGCCATGGAGGATTTTTCTCTGGATATCATTATCGGCAAGGGGCCCAGCGCTCAGTCCGTGCGCCTCAGTTTACAGCCTTTTACTCTTGTGGGCGCGACTACCAGGGCGGGGCTCCTGTCGGCTCCGCTCAGGGACAGGTTTGGGGTGATTTCCCGTCTGGAGCTGTACAACACCCACGACCTGATGACCATAATCAAGCGCAGCGCGGGTATTTTGGGCATAGGTATCGAGGACAGCGGCGCGGCGGAGATAGCCTCCCGCTCCCGTGGAACGCCGCGCATTGCAAACCGTCTGCTCCGCCGGGTGCGGGATTTTGCTCAAATAATGGCCGACGGCAATATCACCAAGGAGATAGCAGACAAGGCCCTTAAAATGTTGGAAATAGACGGCCTTGGTCTTGACGCGGTGGACAAGCGTATGATAATGTCCATAATCACCACCTTTGGCGGCGGCCCTGTGGGCCTTGATACGCTGGCCGCTACCATAGGGGAGGACGCCTCCACCATTGAGGACGTTTACGAACCTTATCTGATGCAGCTGGGCTTCCTCAGCCGCACGCCAAGGGGGCGCTGCGCCACCAGGCCGGCCTTTGAGCATTACGGAGTTCCGTTTAACGGCGGCGAAAGCAGCCAGATGAGCTGGGAGTGAGATTTTACAAAAATGTTACATTTGTTTAACGAGAATGTAATGTGAATAAATTATAATAGATTACAGCGATTTACGTCGAAATATATACTGAGAGGTGATTTTATGCGGCGTATTGCAGCGGCAGCGGCGGCGGGCATGATGCTCTTTGCGGCGAATGCTTACGGGGCGCAGATGGACCTTGCCTATGACGGCGCCATCCACCACTATAGCGAACCTGACATACACCTTGAAATAAACGGCAAAAGGATAACGACCAAAGAGATGCCGCCCATCAGGATAGCCGACCGCACGCTTGTGCCTGTCAGAGAGGTTTTTGAGTCGATCGGCGGCAAGGTCGGCTGGTCGGCCGAAACTAATCGGGTAAGTATATCATACGACGGGGTCGAGGTTTCGATGCAGCCGGGCAGCCGGGTCATTAATGTCGGCCGCTCGCGGGTGACCGTTCCCGCAGGCGAGCCCGCGCCGATGATAATAAATGATAAGACCATGGCTCCAATTCGCATTGTGGCGGATTTGCTGGGCTTTGATGTGGGCTGGGACGAAGCCACTCAAACGGTCTCGCTCACCGACGGGAATTATAAACCCTCTACCGCGCCTCCGGCGGGCGTTTCTTCCGGCGGGGTGATTTCTGATGTGAAGATTGAAAAGAGCGGCTCCGCCGAGTTGGTTTATCTTGTGTACAGCTCTCCTGAGCAGCCCAGTATTTCGCGATACGGTTCAAATGAAAGAGTGGTGTTGGACTTCCCCGGCACTCAGCTTGAAGAAGGGGTATACAATCTGACCAACGTCAGTGGCAGCATAATAACCGGCGTCCGCTGCGCTAATCATGAGGCGGACGGTGAGAGCCAGAGGAAAGCCCGCATTGTGCTGGATGTGAAAAAGCAGCCCAACATAGAGATTAGCATGACCGAAAACGGCCTTGTCATTGTGGCCACGCCGGCCAGCGGAAAATATGTGACAAAAATTAACGACTTTGACGGCGACGATATTTTTGACCCAAGCCAACTTACAAGCGATGATTACGAAAATACGTCCGTACCGGAGGAGCAGCCCCAGAGTTCGAGTCAGAGTGACGGCGACGTGAAGCTCAGCACGGACGGAACCGTTGACACCACCCAAACCCTTGCCTTAGACTATAATACCGTCGTTATTGACGCCGGCCACGGCGGCAATACCGGCGCGATTTATACGGAAAATGACCGGGCCGGCGTTTCGGGCGAGACGATCAGGGAAGATAAGATAACTCTCGCTATCGCCAAGAAGGTACGGGACAAGCTCAAGGCCGCCGGCTACAACGTGGTCATGACCCGTGAGACCGACAAAAAAGTGGAGCTCCAGACTCGTGTGGACATTGCCAGCGAGCCCACCGACGGAAAAAAGATACCGGCGATTTTTGTCAGCGTACATTGCAACTCCTTTGAAAAGTCCGAAAGCAACGGTACTCAGGTGTGGTACCACCCGGACTCCAAATATGGCACGGTGCTGGCGGAGAATATATACAACAGCAACCTGGCCCACACCACGCTGCGGCCGGGCCAGATACATGACGGTTCGACTTTCTATGTTATCCGCAAGACTCTTCAGCCCGCCGCTCTGGTGGAAACGGCCTTTATCAGCAACGCCGGCGACCGCGCCTACCTTGTCAGCGAGGAGGGGCAGGAGGCTCTCGCCTCCGGGATTGCCGAGGGCATAATCAAAACGATTGAACAGATGAAAGCGGATAAAGGGATAAAATAACAAATAAACGCAATAGAGCGCTCTGAAAAACAGAAATGTAGCCTTGGTACCGTAGGGGCGGCCATCGGCCGTCCGCCATCAAACGTTTACGGTCGTGATTGTGAACTTTATTACGATAAGTATATTCGTAAAATCATATAAATATTGACGTAAATTTGTGTAAGCGGACGCGCAATGTGCGCCCCTACAGAATCCGGGCAAAGAAATCGACTTCCTCGACAGTCTGGTCGGAACAAGCGATGCATCGCTTGTTCCGACTTTTCCAATTCACATAAGATTTAATAATTAAGTAAAAAATTCAGTAAAAAAATGTTGATATTTTAAGACGGGTATAGTATAATAAAATTAATTATATATAGGGGAGATGTGAAAATGAAAAAATTTATTGGACTTGTTCTCAGCATAGCTATGCTGGCCCTGTCTTTGGCCGGTCTGCCTATGACGGCCATGGCCGCCGACCCGGCTGTCACCCTAAACGGCGAGCCCGCGGAGGTTACTCATGCGCCGGAAATTACGGACGACGGGGCTTTCCTTTACCTGGGCGATGTGTGCTCGCTCCTGGGCTACAGCCTGACCGGCGACGGGGACGCCGCCGTGGCTGTGCGCGGGGAGACCGTTATCCGCATTGACAGCAATGCCGCTGACATAAAGGTAAACGGTAAGCCCGTTTCCATTTCAAATCCCGTGACCAACCTTGGAGACGGACTTTACATACCCGCCGACGCGGTTTCCGCTTTCGGCGGCGGCGCGGTCTATAACGAGGAGACCGCCAGCGTAGACCTGACTTTTGATTTTATGAGCGGGCTGTATTTCCAGTTCGTCCAGAAGAGCAGCGGCAAGGCCTTTACTCTTGAAAACGGCAATATGGGCGACGGCGTGCGGGTGGTTCTTGGCGAAGCCGACCCGGCTGACGACAGGCAGGTATGGAAATTCGTGAGCCGCGGCGACGGCCGCTATGCGGTCACGAACAAAAAGGCTCTGCGGTCCTTTGACATACCCAACGGTCGCAGCGATCCCGACCTTAACCTGATAATCTACGGCATTACCGACGGTACTAACCAGTGGATACGCCCCGTTGCTCAGGCGGACGGCGGCTATCTCATCCAGTGCGCCCATGACGGGGATTTGTATTTGACCGTGCGCGACGATGGAGTTATCGCGCAAAATACCCTTGTGGGCGGCGATACTCAGATATTTGAGCTGCGTGAGATACCCGTGGCCGCCGCCACCGCTTCCGCCGGCGGCGAAAGTCCGGTCATCACCGACTATGACAAGCTCAACGGCAAGCTTGTGAATATACATATGGTTTCCGGCCACGATTCCAGCTACGGAATTATTTCCGCCGACGGAGAGAGCCTGGGACTTTCACCTTTCGAGCTTGGAGATGTTGTTGGAGAATTCAAGTCGGCCCCCGAGCGTAACGCCGTCTGGAGGACGGTCGTCAGGGGAAAGGGCCGCTATCAGTTCGTCAACAACGAAAGCGGTCTGGCCCTTGCGGTAAGGGACGGCGCCCTTGTGATGGAGGAGCCCACTCTTTCCACAAATCAGGCTTTTGAATATGTGGAAATATATAGCGACGGGTTAGACAGATATGACGGGCTCAGAAGCGTCGCCACCGGCCAGTATGTCATAGCCGAAAACGGCGATAAGCTCGCTCTTTCCGACAGTATCGACACCGAGTATGGCAGGGTGTGGATAGACGAAACCGCCTATATGACCTCCGACACTTACGGTCAGGAACCCATCGGCGGCAAATATTACCGCATTTACCTTGCCGGTCAGAATAAGGTGGTTTCCACCGCCGAGGAGTCCGAGGCGAACAGCGCCCGCATAGTGACCGCCGACCCCAATGAAAGCGACATTCAGGTTTGGGACTTCATGACCCAGGGGGGCGGGGCCTATATTCTCACAAATAAGCTCAGCCGCCGCAGCATGGACATTCCCGGCGGCAGCACCGAGGCCGGCGCCTCCGTAACTCAGTACGATACCAACTTCGGCAACAACCAGATATTCATTTTGGAGCCCGCGGGGAACGGGGCATATTACATTAAAAATAAGAACTCCGAGCTTTATATGACCGAGATAGACGGTCAGTTCAGCCAGGAGGAAAAGGGCCATGCCGGCGGCAACCAGACCTTTACCCTCACCGAGGTTGGCGAGAGCGACGACCGAATTATCGGCGCGGCGGCAACTTTGTTCCTGCTCAAAGGCGAAGATAAGGTTACCAACGCCAAGGTACAGTGGGGAACGTTCACCGCGGCCGACCGCTTTGACGTTTACCGCAGTGTGGACGGCGGAGACTTTGAGCTCATGGCCTCCACCTCCGGCACAAGCGTTGACGATTACGACCTTGAAATAGGCAAGAGCTACGCCTACGACGTTTACGCTCTTGACGGAGAGGGCGCTCTCATTGACCACGCGGTTACCAAGCCTGTAGCGCCCTACGCTCTGCCCGCCGACCTAAAGACCAGCTCCAATTTGGAGGAGTCGGGCTTTGACCGGCCCAACACCCTTTACGTAGACGGCGTATATTACAGCTTTTCCGCCTGGGGCGGCGGGCCTAACGGCGGCTTTGGCCAGCTTATGATGTCCACCTCTACCGACGACATAACCTACAGCGAGCCCGTTGAGGTTCTGAATTATCAGGAAATTTTGGCTAACGAGACCTGCAAGGACTTTGACACCGTCCGCTTTGAAAGCCAGAACTTTATCTATAACCCCGTTGTGAACAGATTTGTTTTCATTGCCCATCTTGAAGCCGACGGCGGCTACGGCACGGCCATGACGGCCTTTGCCTCCGGCGCACCCGGCGAGCGCTGGACCTTCCACCGGGCTATCCGTCCCGAGGGCGGCGATACCCGCGATCTTAACGTATATGTTGACGACGACAACAAGGCTTATCTCATCGCCGCCATCAACGGAAACGCCGACTTGGCCCTCTACGAGCTCACCGAGGACTGGAGCGACGTAAAGCGCCTTGTCTGCATCGTTAACCATAACAGTTGGCGCGAGCTGCCCAGCATGATAAAGGTTGACGGACTGTACTATCTGTTCACCTCCGGCACCGCCGGCTGGTATCCCACTCAGGGAATGTACAATACCGCGCCCACAATCGACGGCCCCTGGTCGCCGCTTCGCCCGGTGGGCAACACCACAACTTTCTCGTCTCAGTCCGGCACCGTGTTCCGCATGAAGCCCGGCAGCGAAAACTATGTGATGAGCACCTACCGGTGGATGTACTTCTGGCAGGACGCCGTAGTTAAGCGGACTACCAACCGCCGCTATCCGGTGACGGTGTCCAACGGCTTCGCGTTTTACGACTTCTATGACGAGCTCCTCTATAACTGGGATAATGACGATGTTATCCCCGTACAGAACGG
>CANRHW010000048.1 GCA_947630525.1 uncultured Clostridia bacterium
AGTGCGGCGGCGACTGTCATTCCTGCGCTCATGCTCATGACCACGGTATGGACGGCGAAGAGTAATTTGACGCTCTGAGACCGTAGAAAAACTCACTATGTAAACTGGAGGCACGGGGACTGTCCAAAAAAATCGCGCAGAACGGCGTCGGAACAAGCGTTGCATCGCTTGTTCCGATTTTTATAAAATCGGAACAATGGCTCGCGCCGCTGTTCCTCCTTTTCCCCACAAACAATTTCATTGTTTGTGGGGGCCCCAACTCGCAAAAGGTTGGTAGCAAGCGTAGGCGTTATACGGGCGGTTAAACCGCCCGCATAGCCGGAGCGCAGCGTGACCTTTTGCGAAAAAAGGAGGGGCAAGCCCTCGTGCGATGACCCTTTTCTTAGGAAAAAGCGTCGGAGCAAAGACGGGCTTTGCCCCGACGCCGCCGAGTGGTGATTTTCGTTCGTAGTTCAAGGGCATAAATTAGAAAGAAAAACCGTCTTTTTTGTAAAAAGGCGGTTTTTCCACATTAATTTCTTATTTTGTTTATAGTTTAAATTTTCAGTAAATAAATTCGCTTTAAATTAGAAATCTAAGCCCTTGAACGATCTGCGCGATTTTTTACAGCCCCCCATTTTTTACAAAATGGTTTCGTCTTTGCCGCACAGGGGCAGGGCGCAGCCCATATCCATTACAAAGGGCTTGAGCGTCAGGGGGCCGCCGTATTCGGTCTCGATATCAACCGGCAGACTCAGAACCGATGCGCCCTTGGGCACGTCGGCGCCGAACACGCCCAGCAGCGCGTCGCCGTCGTAAAGCGCCACATACGCCCTTTCACGCCCGGTAATGTCCAGCTCGGGCAGGCTGAGCTCAACGCTGCCGCTGATCCTGCCGCCGCTGCGGCTCAATGCCGAGGTGTTCATGATGGGCTTGTTTTCGCCAACATTTATCCATATGGGGTTGGCGTAGAAGCTGAGGCTGGCATAGTTGTAATCGTTCATGGTGTCAATCCGGGTGTTGTTGTCGCCAATCTTGTTGTACATGGGGTCGGGTTCGGGATCGCCGTTTGCGTCCACATTGGCGGTACTTATGCCCCTGAGCCTCAGATACATATTGCTGTCGGCGGGCACGGCGCAGCTGAGCTTGTAAGTTCCGTCCGCACCCTTGGCGGCGGTCAATTCGTCCTTGCTGAAAGTACGGATTATTTTTGCGTCGGTGTTCGCCGTGCCGGAATACTGACTTTCGGCCACCTTGCCGGTGACGTGGCCCATAATGAGGTCCACGTGGTCAAGCTCGGGAGCGTTGTCCACGCTTATGCCGGTGCCGGTATTGAACAGGCTGTCATAGTTGTTGACGTCGGGCACGGTGAAGCTGATATTTACGGTCACTTCGCCGCCCTTGGGAACGCTCAGATCGCCGCCCATGGTAGCGGAGCGGCCGCCGCTGTTCGCCGTAAAGCTCAGGTCAGAAACGAGCTCGCCGTAAACCGACCAGGAATTGCCGGAGCGCAGACCGTTCACCACGTCGCCAAAGCCGATCTCTCCGTCCTCGCCGGGCTCAACATAAACATAGTTTGAGGAGTATTCGCCCGGCCAGTAGCCGCTGGAAAACCTGCCGTCGGTGCTGACCTTGAAGTGGAAGTCGGAATTGGTGAAATTGTAAAATCTGCGTCCCTCGGAAAGCATAGCGTCCCAAACGCCGCCGGTTACGGCAATCATCTCGTCCGCGCCGGCGCGGATATCGCCCTCGGGCAGCTCGCCCCGGCCTTCGCCGGAAATGTGGTTGCCGGGCATACCCTCAAAGCCGAATACAACGCCGGGAGCAGCGTCATTCAGCCGGCGCAGGTGCTCGATGCGGACCTCGCCGCCCTGACCGTTGTGGCGGGAGGGGTGATTGGGCAGCAGGTAGCTGCCGGGGTAATTTTCCTCAAGCCATTCCGCCGCGGCGTAGGTTGCCTCGACGGAGCCGTTGTTCCTGCGGCCGCCGTATTCCTTTTGCTCGTCGCAGTCGTCGTGCATCCAGCCGCCGGAGGGATTGAAGGTATTGTAATCGTAGAGGCTGTTCGGGTCGTCGCCGGAGGGGGCGAACAGCCATTCAAAGGCGTGTACGCCCTGTATGCTGGTGCTGCCGTTCTCGTTCAGCACGCCGACGCTGGCATGGTCAAGGCCGGGCATATCCCACTCGAAGCCGGAGCTTACTATCTTGTCGTAATAATTGCCCTTGACCTGCATTTTTTCTATCTCGTTCATCTGAGTTTGGACGGCCACATAAAAGGCCGTGTCGTAGTGGTCGCCGCCCTCGTTGCCCTTGCCGTCAACTCCGTTGTATGTCCGGCGCAGATGGTCGGCGATGCCAAGGAAGTCCAGCGGCCGGCCGTATTTTATATTGGAAAACTTCGCTACGGCGTTGGCCGGGCTCTGGAGCACGGCTTGGTTGTGGAAAGCCGAGGCCAGACTGTTGGCCAGGGTCATATAGCTGGTGGTGGCGTCTTTGGACTGACCGGTGTGGGTGTGATACTCGCCGGCCATATAACGGGCGTTATTGTCGGTTTCAAGGCGCTTGGCCTTCATGCCCGCGAAGCGGTCCTCAAAGTTCAGGTCTATTTCGCCCTCGTTGCCCTTGCCGGTTATAAAGTTCACGTCAAAGAAGCTGCGCTCGCTGTCGTCAAGGGCCGCCGCATAGGGAGAATAAGTGGAAAAATATATCTTGTCGGCGTTTTCGTCAAATTCAAGGTAGCGGAAGAAGCCGTTGCCGCCGTTATAGGCGAACTGGTAGTCCGCAAGCATACTTATAACGTCCTCGCCGGCGTCGTTCTTCAATATCTCAACGCCGCTGCCGTGGCTGTGGCCGCCCACCATCATGAACACCTGGGGATATTTTTTTACGATGTTCCACAGGACGCTGCCGTTGGCGCTGAGCTTTACGGCAGACGGGTCGGTGGGGGAGCAGTTTTGCAGATCGTGGGTGGTAACTATCGTGGGGCAGTCGGGGTATTCTTTCAGCACGCTTTCAAACCAGGCCACGTCGTCTTCCCTCCAGCGCACATTGTCATGCTGCCCGTATCGGCTGCCGTCGCTGGACAGCGAGACTACCAAATAATCGTAGCTGCCGGCCCGTACAAACATATACGAGCTGATGCGGTCGCCGTTGGGGGAATTGGTCAGATACCAGCGGGTGCGGCGGGTAAAGGCCGAGCCCTGACCGCTGAAGCTGTCATAATAGCAGTGCACGTCCGGGCTCCAGCCGTCATGATTGCCCTGCTGCACGAGGAATTTTATTCCGGCGTCAGGCAGCTTGTAAAAAGCCTCGCGGGCGTTAAGATACTGCTGATCGTCGTCGTTGTTGTCCGCTACGTCGCCCAGGTGTATAACGCCAACGGTGTTGAACTTGTCGGCCTCGGCGATCAGACCGTCGATAGCCTTGTTCATTACGTCGGGGCGGTATTCAACTGTGTTTTGAGTGTCGGGCAGCAGAACTATAGTGTAATTGTCGGGATTTTTCAGCTCATAAGCCCGATTGCTGCCGTATTCGCCCAGGTACTTTTCAGGCTCGGGCACAAGCCAGTCCTTCTTTTCAAGGGGCTGGGCGGTGATGCGCACCTCCTGAAGGCTGCCCTGGAGGAACTTGCTTATGCCGTTCCACCAGGAGGTGCCTATATGGAAACGTCCGTCCGCCGGGTCGGCGTACATACCTTTCATCTGGTCGCTTGCGTAGTCACGGAAGGCCTCGCAGCCGTTGACAAAGGTACTTATCTCTTTGCCATCGGAAACTACGACAATGTGATACCAAACGCCGCCCTCGTCCATGGATACGGACCAGGCGTCCTCCATCGTATGGCTGTCGTTCGCGTTGGCGGTCACAAACTGTATCTCCTTGCAGTTGGACACGGCGGTGTACATGGTGCCCTGCTCTTTTTCCTTGATGTGGGTAACGCTGCCGCTGCGGCGGGAAAGGCACATCCATTCGTCGCTGGTGGACCAGTCAAGGGGCAGATAATACAAATATTCCATGGTATAGCCGTTAACGAACGTTTCTCTGTTTATGGGCGCATTGTCAACGGTGACAAAGCCCGCGCCCGTCTTGGTACTGCTGTCGCCGTCAAAGACCATGCTGCCGCCCTCGCCGGTCATGCTGCCGTCGGAAAATTGAAGGAACTTATCCCAGCTTCCGCTGCCGAAGGTCTCCATTTTCAGGTCGTTGCCGCTGCCGCTCCGGTCGGCGATGACAAGGCTCGCGTCGCTTATGCTGCCGGACCTGACGCCGTCACGGCCAAATTTCCAGTCCGCGGTCACGTTCAACTCTCCTTCCACGGCTAAGGCGGGCATACCGCCCAAGACCATTATTCCCGCTGTCAAAAGGGCCCCCAGCCCTTTAAGTGCTTTCCTCACGCTTATCCCTCCGTTATCTGTTTAATTTATAGTATATGTCATTGTACATGAGCTCTTTTTTAAACTCGGGAATGGTTGTGTTTTCGTCTATGACAAGGAACTCTATGCCCGCTATCTCTGCAAAATCACGGAGGTTTTCCACCGTAAGCGCGTTTGAAAGGCAGGTGTGGTGCGCTCCGCCGGCCAGTATCCAGGCCTCCGCCCCGGCTGCCAGGTCGGGGAGCGGCTTCCAAAGCACTCTTGCGACGGGGAGCTGCGGCATTTTTTTGCGTATTTTGTTAAGCTCCACAACGGCGCAGACCATTCTGAACCTGTCGCCCATGTCCAAAAGCGTCACCGCGACGGCCCGGCCCTGCTGCCCGTCAAATACCAAACGCGCGGGGTCCTCTTTCCCGCCGATGCCAAGGGGGTGAACCTCTATCTTGGGCTTGCCAGCGGCGATGGAGGGACAAACCTCCAGCATATGCGCGCCGAGAACCATTTCTTTGCCCTGTTCCAGGTGGTATGTATAGTCCTCCATAAAGGCGGTGCCGCCCGCAAGTCCCTGCGCCATGTATTTCATAACGGCGGTCAGGGCCGAGGTTTTCCAGTCGCCCTCGGCGCCGAAGCCGTAACCGTCGGCCAGCAGATTTTGCACGGCCAGGCCGGGGAGCTGACGCAGCCCGTGGAGGTCCTCAAAGGTGGTGGTAAAAGCTCCAAAGCCGCCATTCTCCAAAAACTTGCGCATACCGCACTCGTATTTGGCCTGAATACGCACCGCGTCGGTGTTGTCGGTATTGAACTCGTATTTTTGGGCGTATTCGGCCATTTTCGCATCGACCTCGGCGTCGGTGACGGCGTTGATAACTTCGACTAAATCGCCCATGCCGTAGCCGTTCACGCTCCAACCCAGCTTTATCTGGGCTTCAACTTTGTCGCCCTCGGTAACGGCCACCTCGCGCATATTATCGCCAAAGCGGGCCACCTTTAGACTGTTGCTGTAATCCCAGGCGGCGGCCGCCCGCATCCAGGAACCGATCTTTTCTATGACGTCCTCGTTCTGCCAGTGGCCAACGACCACCTTGCGGCGGATGCCCATACGGCTGACAATAAAGCCGTGCTCCCTGTCGCCGTGGGCGGACTGGTTGAGGTTCATAAAGTCCATGTCGATGGTGTCCCAGGGGATTTCACGGTTGTACTGGGTGTGCAGGTGCAGCATGGGCTTTTGCAGGGCCTTCAGTCCCGCTATCCACATCTTTGACGGGGAGAACACGTGCATCCACATTATGACGCCGGCGCAGTTTTTATCGTAGTTGGCCTCGGCAATCACGGCGCTTATCTCGTCGGGCAGGGTCACAAGCCCCTTTGAAACTACCTTGCAGGGCAGCTTTGAGGTGAGATACGCGCTTATCTCCTCGCTGTGGGCCCTCATTTCGGCAAAAGCGTCGGTGCCGTAAAGGTGCTGGCCGCCGGTAATGAACCAAAATTCCTTGTTTTTCATGGTAAACCTCTCCTTTTTTATTTGTTTCTTACTTACTCAGCTTTTTTTCAAGCTCCGTCCTTATGGCCTTGATAAAGTCAAGCGAATTTAAAACGGTGGGTGCGGGGCCCTCCCAAAGACCGGCCAAGTCCTTGGTCATAACGCCGCTCTCCATGGTGTCAAGGCAGGCGGCCTCCAGCTTGTCGGCAAAATCGACAAGGTCTTTATTGCCGTCAAGCTCGCCCCTCTTGCGTAGAGCTCCGCTCCAGGCGAAAATAGTCGCGATGGGGTTGGTAGAGGTCTCCTCTCCCTTTAGGTATCTGTAATAGTGGCGCGTAACGGTGCCGTGGGCGGCCTCATATTCATAGTTGCCGTCGGGGCTCACAAGCACGCTTGTCATCATGGCCAGCGAGCCGAAGGCCGTTGACACCATGTCGCTCATAACGTCGCCGTCATAATTTTTGCAGGCCCAGATATAACCGCCCTCGCTGCGTATGACGCGCGCCACGGCGTCGTCGATAAGGGTATAGAAGTATTCTATGCCCAGGGCGGCGAATTTTTCTTTGTAGTTTTTCTCGAATATATCCTGAAAAATCAGCTTAAAGGTCTGGTCATACTGCTTTGATATTGTGTCCTTTGTGGCGAACCAAAGGTCCTGCTTGGTGTCTATGGCGTACTGGAAGCAGGAGTGGGCGAAAGATTTAATGGAGCTGTCCTTGTTGTACAGGCCCTGGAGCACGCCCGGGCATTCAAAGTCGTATATCGTTTCTCTGAATGAAGCGCCGTTTTCTCCGGTGAATACCAGCTCCGCCTTTCCCTTTTCCGGCACCCGGTATTCGGTGCCCTTATAAACGTCGCCATAGGCGTGACGGGCGATAGTGATGGGCTTTTTCCAGTTGCGTACGGCGGGCTTGACGTTGCTGAGGAGGATGGGGGCGCGGAATACCGTGCCGTCCAATATGGCGCGGATGGTGCCGTTGGGACTCTTCCACATTTCCTTTAGCTTATATTCCTCTACCCGCTGGGCGTTGGGGGTTATGGTGGCACACTTTACGCCCACGTGCCATTTTTTTATGGCCTCCCCGGCGTCGTGGGTCACCTTGTCGCAGGTCTCGTCTCTGTATGGAAGCCCCAGGTCGTAATATTCAGTATTCAGCTCAACAAAGGGCAGCAGCAGCTCGTCCTTTATCATTTTCCAGAGTATGCGGGTCATTTCGTCCCCGTCCATCTCCACGATTTTATTTTCCATTTTTATTTTTTCCATTTTAATCACTCCTTGGCGTTATTGGCGTAATAATTCATAAGGCAGCCGTCCAGGATTATCTGCTTTTCGTCGGCGGTCAGGCCCGTAATATGCAGCGTGATGGGCTCGGTTTTGCCGCTCTGGGTTATCACCGTGGCGGGTATGTCCTCCGTCCCTTCGGCCACGGCTTTGCGTATGCCGGGCACGAACACATAGTCGCCGTCGGCATAGTCAAAGCTCCGATCCCTGTCTATGGTAAAGGGCAGTATGCCCCAGTTGATGCAGTTGCTGCGATACCGCTTTGTGGCAAATTCGTAGCATATGTTGCCGAAGCCGCCAAGCACCTTTTGGCACGAGGCCGCCTGTTCCCTTGCGGAACCGTCGCCGGGCTTGTTGGCAAATACGCAGGAGCCGAACTGCACGCTGTCCATAAGCTCGCTGGGATCGCCAACCTTGGACAGAACCTCCGCAAGCTCGCCGGGCCTTTCGCCCGCGCGGCGGCGAGCCTCGACCGCGGCGACGGCCTTGCTGCGGCCCACGTATTCGGGTACCCTGCGGGAAAGGGCAAATTCGCTGAGGCGCAGAGGGTTGCTGCGGTAGGAGCTTGTCTCGCCCGAGGGTATCAGCTCGTCGGTGGTAGTAACCTCGTCATGTATTACCGCCGCCAGTTTAAGAAGTAGATTTTCGGCAAGGGGATACATTTTCGGCCAGTCGGTGATGTTGGGGCCGAGGCGCAGCTCGTAGTCCGGGTCGGCCTTGCCAAAGCCCTGATAAACTCTCTTTTCATATACACCGCCGTCAAAGGCATAGGTCTTGTCATAGTCGGGAATATCAACGTCGGTTGCCGCGGTGAGCACGCCCTTGTTCAAAGCCGTGGCCGCGATGGAGCGGGCGTCCATGAGCGCCACGCCGCTGAGCTGGCCCTCTCCGGGCTTGGAGCCCTCCCGATTTGGGAAGTTTCGGGTAGTGTGGCGTATGGAAAGTCCGCTGTTGGCGGGCACATCTCCCGCGCCGAAGCACGGGCCGCAGAAGCAAGGCTTGAACACTGCTCCGGCTTCCATTAGCTCCGCCTGGACGCCGTTCTTCACCAGCGCCAGGTTTATGGGCGTACTGCTGGGATAAACCGACAGGTTGAAATACCCGTCGCCAATGTCGGCCCCTCGCAGGATCGCCGCCGCCTCGCAGATGTTTTCAAACATTCCGCCGCTGCACCCGGCGATAACGCCCTGATCCACCGTGATTTTGCCGTCTTTCAGTTTGTCCGTCAGGCTGAATTTCACCTTTGGGCCGAACTGCTCCGCCGCGTTCTTTTCAATTTGGCGGAAAATGTCGCCGGCATTTTGCTGCAGCTCATGTACCGTATAGGCGTTGGACGGGTGGAAAGGCAGGGCTATCATGCATTCTATCTCGCTCAGGTCAATTTTTATCACCCTGTCATAATACGCTCCGTCGTCGGGCTTAAGCTCGGCAAAGTCCTGGGGCCGGCCGTGGATGTCGTAAAACTCCTTTACCCTTTCGTCCGTATGCCATATGGACGAAAGACAGGTGGTCTCGGTGGTCATTACGTCGATGCCAATGCGGAAATCCATGGACAGGCTCGCCACGCCCGGGCCGGTAAATTCCAGCACGCGGTTCTTGACAAAGCCGTTTTTAAAGGTTGCGCCCACAAGGGCAATGGCCACGTCCTGAGGGCCCACGCCCTTTTTGGGCGCACCCTCCAGATATACCAGCACCACTTCGGGCGCGTTTACGTCGTAAGTGTTTTTCAAAAGCTGCTTGACCAGCTCGGGGCCGCCCTCGCCAACGCCCATTGTTCCCAGTGCGCCGTAGCGGGTATGGCTGTCAGAGCCCAGTATCATCCTGCCGCAGCCGCTCATCATTTCTCTTGCGTACTGATGGATAACCGCCTGATTGGCGGGCACATATATGCCGCCGTATTTCTTCGCCGCGCTGAGACCGAATACGTGGTCGTCCTCGTTTATGGTGCCGCCCACGGCGCAAAGACTGTTGTGACAGTTGGTCATGGCGTAGGGGAGGGGGAACTCTTTCAGGCCGCTGCCCCTTGCCGTCTGTATAATGCCCACATAGGTGATATCGTGGGAGATAAGGGCGTCGAATTTTATCCTCATCTTATCCTTGTCCGTACCGACCGAATGGGCGCGCATTATTTTATAAGCCATGGCGCCCTCTCTGGCCTCGGCGGGGGACTTGGCCCCGGGAGCGGACGGGACTATTTTCCCGCCGATGAGATAAGCGCCCTTTTCCGTCAACTGTATACCTTTCATGCAAGCTCCTCTTTTCTTACTTGATTGGCGTCCGCGTCATTGCGGTGCGCCATGCCAAGACCGCGCAAAGACTGCCGAATAGCGCCATTCGATGCTTGATTTTTTGCGGTTTTCGTGACTCCGTCAAAAAATCTGCGGCGCAATATGGGCGCAGCCCTTGCGGGGTATTGCTTTGG
>CANRHW010000049.1 GCA_947630525.1 uncultured Clostridia bacterium
ATATCGCCGTAAACCACATTGTCCGCCACGGGCGGCACCGTTCCCACCGTAACGGCGGAGCAGGCCGTCTTGACGGCGTCGCAGAAGGCCTCGGGTTCAATTACGCTGTCGCCGAACACCGTGCACACATCGTCCAGCAGGTCCATCAGCAGTCCGTAGACCTGTCTGGTCTCCGCGGCCCCGCGGCCGTCGCCGGCTTCTTCCTGAGATTTTGCGGCTGCTTCGGCCTTTTCGGGCAGCCTGCCGGCAAGGATAAAATCGTACAATCCGCGGGCGAAATCCGTTCCGCTGCGGCTCTCGCTCAGGCATTGGCGCAGGGGCTCTATGAGCTCATACAGCTCCCGCCGGCGCTCGTTTATGAGCGTCAAATCCTCCGGATTTGCTCCGCCGCCATAGTCTACGGAGCTGTAGGAGCCGCGCACAAAGGTGAAATCCTCTCCCCAGTTCCAGGAACGGACTCCGGCCTCGACGCAATATTCCTCCAACAGGCCGCAGCTTCCGCCATGGGGAGCGAAAGGATTTTTGGCAAAGTCAAAAACGTTTTCATGGGTGAAGCCGTGGAGGGCCAGCTCCAGGGCCGAAAGCACATAACGGGAGGCGCTGTGCCCCGAAAGGGGCCGCCCCGCGTCTGCAAAGACCGGTATGGAATACACCGGAAATATCCTTTTAATATATGCCGCATAGTCCTCCATGTTACGAACCGCCACTGTTATATCCCGGTAGCGGCTGCCGTTTTTCACCAGCCTGGTTATGGCGGCGGCGGCGTGGCGAACCTCGTCGGCCGGAGTTTTTGCGGCGTGGATAAAAATGCAGCCGGCGGCCGGCTTGTTATATGGAACGCCGCCGTAATAATTGGCGCTGAGATGTGCCAGCGGCTCCGGCCGCCGGTCCCCTCTTTCGACAGTGCGCAGCTCAAATTCGGCCCCCATATCTTCGGCAATGCGGCGGAGGGCGTTGATAAGCTTTTTAGCCGTGGCGAACTCCGGCCTATCCTCCCAAACCACAGCCGCGACTACTCTTTCCGCCCGGCCGAGAATAGCGCCCACGCAGTTAAGCTGCACCCGATTGAGGTCGGAAAAATGGTTGACGAACACGGTGCGCCCCTCAAAAAAGCCGCAGTCCTCCCGCCAAAGTATATTGGCCAGCTCGGTCATATCGTCGTCCGCGTCGGAAAGCCCGCTGTTCTCCATAAAACGGTCATAGCTTTCGAGGGTTTTGTAACAGTCATGCACCTTCCTTTTAAGGGGAGAACCCTCCGGCAAACCCTCGTCGCAGAGCCGGAGCTTTTCCGCCGTAACGCCATAGCGTTTAAAGCCCGTTATGAGCGCGCTGACCGACGGGGCAAGCTCCCGCTTTTTTATAACGCCTCTAAACAGGCGGAAATCCTCGGGGGCTATAGACGACAGGGAGTGCATGACCGCCATTTCTCTGGCCGCTGGAGTGAGGCGCTTTTTCCCCGAGGGGAAGCGAACGCTGAGCTTGTGGTAAAGCCGTTTAAAGCTGAGGACTTCGGGATTGCCAAGGCCAACCACGTCAAAGGCGGAGATCAGCCTTTCCTCCTCGGAAAAAGAGCTTTGGTCAGGTACTATGACCGCCGCACCGCCGGGAGACGCCGCGTTGTATTCCCTTATGAGCTTCATCAGCTCCGCCTCAAGGGCGCCGTGGCCCGGGCAGGTAAGTACGGTCAGTTTCATTTTTTCGCCCCCTGTGAGAGTTTTTGTGGACAAATATGCCGCGGCGTGGCGCCGCCCCGCTGTTTATGCCATTGTTTTTATAAAATAAAATCGGAACAAGCGATGCAACGCTTGCTCCGACGTGGTGCGAGAGACGGGACTTGAACCCGTATGGTCTGACCACACGCACCTTAAACGTGCGCGTATACCAATTCCGCCACTCTCGCATATAAGACGGAACCCTTTGTCTGACGACTGTTTAAGTATAGCACAGCCGCCCATATTTGTCAAGTGCTTTTTTGAAATTTTTTAAAAAAGCTCCGCGATGCCGGGCCATCAGAAAAATTTTTGTAAAATTTGCTTGACAAACCAAGGCAAATCATGTATAATACATAAGTATCCTTGCTTTGGACAGGGGCTGCGGCCTGAGTTCCAAGGCCAAAAGACCAGAAGGAGGTGTAAAAAATGGCTGAAATCATCAATAAGTATGAAACCATTTTTGTTCTTGACGCCGCTCTTGAAGAGGAGAAGCTCACCGCGCTTTCTGAAAGATTTCAGAAGCTCATCGCCGACAACGGCACGGTCGAGAGCGTCGACGTATGGGGCAAGAGAAGACTTGCTTATCCCATCAATTACAAGACTGAGGGTTTCTATGTGCTCGTAAACTTCAGTTCAAATCCCGAGTTCCCCAAGGAGCTTGAGCGTGTTTACGGCATTACCGACGGTGTCATCCGCACACTGACCGTCCGCAAGGAAGCGTAAGGGGGTAAGGCAGATGCTTAACAGCGTTAATCTGATCGGCAGATTTACCCGCGACCCCGAGCTGCGCAGCACGCCCAGCGGCGTCAGCACCTGCTCGTTCACCATTGCGGTGGACCGTAACTTCGCCCGGCAGGGTGAAGAGCGCAAGGCGGACTTTATCAGCTGCGTGGCCTGGCGGCAGACCGCGGAGCTTATTTCCCGGTTTTTCAAAAAGGGCAATCTTATCGCCCTTGAAGGAAGTATTCAGACCCGGACATGGGATGACAACGAAGGCAAACGGCATTATGTGACCGAGGTGGTAGTTGACCGCGTTCACTTCGTAGAAAGCAGGAGCGCCCGCGAAGCTCACAGCGGCGGCGGGTACGGCGGCGGTTACGAGGGCGGCGGCAATTACGGCGGCCAGCAAAGCAGCTACGGAGGGAGTTATGACCGCGGCGGCCAGGGCGGCGCTTCTCAGGGCGCTTCCTATGAAAGCAGCTACGGCGGTCTGGGCGATCCCATATCCCCTATCGGCACCGAGGACGATTTGCCGTTCTGATGAAAGGTATCCCATTATCATTATTTAGAAGGGAGTTTTAGCCATGATGGAAAGAGAAAAGACCGAAAGACCTTACAGAAGCCGCAAGGCCAAGAAAAAGGTCTGCCAGTTTTGTGTTGACAAAATTCAGGAAATAGATTACAAGGACGTTGCCAAGCTTCGCCGCTATGTGTCGGAACGGGCAAAGATTCTTCCCAGGAGGATCACCGGCACCTGCGCCAAGCATCAGCGTCAGCTTACGGTTGCGATTAAAAGGGCGAGGCATATAGCGCTTCTTCCTTTCTCCGCCGAGTAATAATATTCGCCTCCCCGGAATAGGTTTTTCCGAGGAGGTGTTTTCATATGTTCTGGGCCTTTGCCCTGGCGGTGGCCGCCGCGCTCACCCGCGCTCCGGGCGACTACGGCGCGGCGCTGAGGGATATGGGCTATTCGCCCTCCCCCCTGCCTGTAGAAACGGTGGAGCTTACCATTCCCGAGGAATGGGGCCCGGTTTACGAGAGATACAACGCCGTTCAGCTTGAGGGCGGCTTTGATCTGCGGCCTTACAAGGGCCGAACCTGCACCCGCTATACCTATCTCATAGACGACCTGAACGCCCGGGGGAACATACTTGTACACAACGGCGTTATCATCGGCGGCGACGTGTGCTCAATAACTTTGGACGGGATAATGCTGCCGTTGGAGAAAGACAAAATTTCAAAACACCCGTGAAACGAGGGATATAATGCGACTGGACAAATACGTAGCCGACGCTCTGGGCCTGACCCGCAGCGAGGCGAGGGAACTGATAAAGCGCGGCGGGCTCACCGTTGACGGTCAGCCCGCAACGGCTCCCGCGGCCCATGTGGACTGTCAGGAGGTTTTGTACAAGGGTGAAAAGCTCAAACCCAAGGGGCTTGTATATCTTATGATGAACAAGCCCGCCGGCGTTCTCAGCGTCACCGAGGACAAAAATCAAAAAACCGTCATGGACCTGCTGCCCGACGGCTACCGGCGGTCGGGGCTGTTCCCGGCGGGCCGGCTGGACAAGGATTCGGAGGGCTTTTTGCTGCTGACCAACGACGGCGCTCTGGCCCACGAGATACTTTCGCCCAAGAAAAAAGTCGGCAAGACCTATCTGGTGCGCCTTTCCCGCGATTTGGATGATGAAAAAATATATATTTTAGAGAACGGCGTCGATATAGTCGGCTACGTTACCAAGCCCTGCAAGGTGGAAAGGCTCGAACCCCGGCTTGCGAAAATAACCGTCACCGAGGGCAAATATCATCAGGTGAAAAGGATGTTTTTGGCCGTGGGGAACCACGTTGACAGCCTTAAACGCATATCCTTCGCGGGATTGGACCTTGACGAAAGCCTTGCCCCCGGTGAATATAGAGAACTTTGCACAAAAGAGCTTGACAAGATTTTACGTACTATACAATAGTTACAAATAAATTTATTGATATTTGTACAATAAGCGAATTTGCAATTAACAAAATTTGTGTTATCATAATAGTAACATAATTTTAATGGATATTATGTATTTAATTGTTTAGGAGGGTAAAAACCAATGGCAAGTTTAAGTTTGAAACACATTTACAAGAGATACCCCGGCGGCGTTACCGCGGTAACCGACTTTAACCTTGAAATCAAGGATAAAGAGTTCATCATCTTTGTTGGTCCTTCCGGCTGCGGTAAGTCCACTACTCTGCGTATGATCGCCGGTCTGGAGGAGATCTCCGAGGGCGAGCTTTACATCGGCGACCGTCTTGTAAACGACGTTGCTCCCAAGGATAGAGATATCGCGATGGTTTTCCAGAACTACGCTCTGTATCCTCATATGTCCGTATTTGAGAACATGGCTTTCGGCCTTAAGCTCCGCAAGACCCCTAAGGACGAAATTAAGAAGAGAGTTCACGAGGCTGCCCGTATCCTTGATATCGAGCATCTGCTTGAGAGAAAGCCCAAGGCTTTGTCCGGCGGTCAGCGGCAGCGTGTCGCTCTGGGCCGTGCTATAGTTCGTGAGCCCAAGGTATTCCTGATGGACGAACCTCTGTCCAACCTGGATGCCAAGCTCCGCGTACAGATGAGAACCGAGATCACCAAGCTGCATCAGCGCTTGCAGACCACTTTCATCTACGTTACCCATGACCAGACCGAGGCTTTGACGATGGGTACCAGAATAGTTGTTATGAAGGACGGTATCGTTCAGCAGGTCGACGCTCCCCAGGTGCTTTACAACTTCCCCTGCAACGTATTCGTAGCCGGCTTCATTGGCTCGCCTCAGATGAACTTCTGCACCGCCAAGTTGGTTAAGGAAGGCAGCGATACATACGTTGAATTTGGCGAGAACAAGAAGGTTAAGCTCACCGCTAAGAAGGCCGACGCCTGCAAGGAATATGTGGGCAAGGAAGTTATCATGGGCATCCGTCCCGAGGATATGTATGACGACGATCATTCCCTGAGCGAGTTCAAGGATACCACCTTTGGCGCTTCCGTTGAGGTTACCGAGCACATGGGCGCCGAGACTTATTTGTATCTCAGCGTTGACAGCATACCTTTCACCGCTCGCGTTAAGCCCACCAGCACTGCCGAAAGAGGTCAGGACATCAAGGTTTGCCTTGATCCCGAAAAGATTCACGTTTTCGACAAGGCTACCGAGCGCGTTATAACCAACTAAATTATTACCAACTAAAAATAATGCAAATGGGGGAGCCGCAAGGCTCCCCCGACGAGAGCGCTGACATTTGTCAGCGCTCTGTTTAAATAAATTTTTTCACTCTTGCAAGGCTGCGTTCCTCGCCCAACACCTGCTGGACGCACCAGAGGTCGGGAGAGTTTTGCCGGCCGGTGACGGCAACGCGAATGACCGCGCTGACGTCGCCCACATGGCCCTTGTAGCGTTCGGGCTCATTTTTGTACAGCTTTGGCTGAGGAGCGTAGCCCAGCTCCTCGGCAATGGCGCGAACCTTGTCGAACCAGGCCGCCTGGTCGTCCGAATGGTCGTAGGTCTCCGCATACCTTTCAAGTATGGCCTTGCGGTCGGCCTCGGGCACGTTTTCGGGGAAGTTATCCTCCATTTTGAATAATTCGTCAAAGAAAAAGCTGTAAAATTCTTTAGACTGCTTCCAATGGCTGATGTCTTTGCGGGGCTTTTTCCCGCCGCGGCCAATCGCTATCATGCCGACGGCAAAATCCTTGTCGCGGGTCAGCAGCTCATAGTACTCGGGGTCGCAGGTTTTTGCCCAGTCGGTGATATACTTATAGACCGTCTCGCTGTCAAGAGTGGCAAGGTAGTTCTTGCTCACATCGTTGAGCTTGTCTATATCGAACAGCGAACCGCTGACGCTCATTTTGTTCGGCGAAAATTTGAAGCTGTCTATGGGGGCCGTGGGATTGGCCATGCGCCAGTCCTCGAAGTTTGAATTGAGCACGGTCATAAGGTACTCCCAAACCGCGCCGGGAAGATAGCCCTCGTTCTTATAGTAATCCAGAGAAAGCTCCGGGTCCTTACGTTTGCTGAGCTTGCGCTTTATGCCGCCGTCTATCTTCATAAGCTGGGCGGTGTGGCAATAGACGGGCGCTTTCCAGCCCAAGGCCGAAAACAGGGCTATATGGAAAGGCAGGGTGCCCAGCCACTCCTCGCCGCGCACCACATGGGTGGTACGCATCAGGTGGTCGTCCACCACGTGGGCAAAATGATAAGTGGGTATACCGTCGCTTTTCAGCAGTACAAAGTCCATATCGTTGACGGGCATGGAAAGCTCGCCCCTGATAGCGTCCTTTATTTTAAAGTATCTGCCCTCGGGCTCGGGAGCGCGGAACCGCAGCACATAGGGCTTGCCGGCGGCAAGCGCGGCCTCTACCTGTTCAATGCTCCAATCGCGGTGTACGGCCCACTTGCCGTAATAGCCGGGGTTGGCCTTTTCCGCCTCCTGCCTTTGGCGCATTTCCGCCAGGTCGTCCTCGCTGCAAAAGCAGGGATAGGCCCAGCCCTCCTCCACCAGCTTTTTGGCGAAGCAGTGATATATCTCCGCCCGGCGGCGCTGCCAATAAGGCCCGTAAGCGCCTGTCTCGCCGTCCTTGCCCGCGCCCTCGTCAAACTCAACGCAAAAATAGCTGAGGGTATCGACTATAACGTCCACGGCGCCCTCGACCTCGCGCTTATTGTCGGTATCCTCTATTCGCAGGAAAAACACGCCCCCGCTCTGATGAGCAAGGCGTTCGTCCGTTATTGCGCCGAACAGGTTGCCCAAATGGATAAAGCCCGTGGGCGACGGCCCCAGCCTGGTGACCCGCGCCCCCTCGGGCAAATTGCGGGGCGGGTAGAGATTTTCATAATATTCGGGGGTTTTGTCCACGTTCGGGAACAGCAGCTCCGCCAGTTTTTTGTTGTCCATATTCCTACTCCTTTGTAATATTGATACCGTTTATAAACACGGCTGCGGCCCTCGCTTCAAAATCCAGCGGGAACCGGTCGAACACGGCGATATCCGCGTCCTTGCCGGCCTCGATAGAACCCACGCGGCCGTCTATGCCGCACAGGCGGGCGGGGTTGACCGTTACGGCCCGCAGCGCGGACATTTCGTCCATACCGGCCCTGACCGCCAGCGCGGCGCAAAGGGGCAGGTGTTTTTCGGGGATTTCCGGGTGATCGGTGATTATTGCCACGGTAAGGCCGGCGTCATTCAGTATCTTGGCGGTCTCATATGTAAGCTCCCTGAGCTCGGGTTTGCTGCGGTCCCCAAGGCTTGGGCCGACGCAGACCCCCACCCCCTCGGCGCGGAGCAAGTCGGCTATGAGGTGACCCTCGGTGCAATGCTCCACGGTCATTTTAAGCCCGAACTCCTTAGCTATCCGCAAAGCGGTGAAGATATCGTCCGCCCGATGGGCGTGAGCCTTAACTATCAGGCTGCCGTCAAGGCAGGGCAGCAGGCACTCGCTTTTAAAGTCAAAGTCCGGCTCCTCCAGCTCGGCGTATCGCCGGGCCTTTATCAGGCTTTCACGAATGACGGCGGCCGTGCCCATGCGGGTGACGGGGAACTGCTTTTTTTCACCGTAGACCGCCTTGGGATTTTCGCCAAAGGCAAATTTCATGGCGGCGGCTTCCTTTATGACCATATCGTCTATGCGGCGGCCGCGGGTCTTTACCGCGGCAAAGGTGCCGCCTATGGGGTTGGCGCTGCCCGGGCCGGTGACCACGGTGGTTACCCCTGCGGCGGCGGCCTCGGCAAAGGCCCTGTCCATGGGGTTTATACCGTCGATGGCCCTTAGCTGCGGTGTGGCGGGGTCGGTGTCCTCATTGCCGTCGGCGCCCTCGGCGCCCAGCCCGTCCTCCCACATACCCAAGTGGGGGTGAGCGTCCACAAGGCCCGGAACGACCCAGCCGCCTTGGGCGTCGAAGCCGTCTCCCGCCGGGCAGGCCTCCATTGGGCCGGCGGCGGTTATCTTTCCGTTTTCAAAGGCCACAAAGCCGTTTTTGTATTCGGCCCCGGCCATGGTAAGTACATGCCCGTTTTTGATTATCATGCTCACACTCTCCGTTTTCCATCGGTCACGCCAATATCGCCGAAGCCGCGATTGCTCCGTCGGCGGCGGCGGTAACTATCTGGCGCAGGCTCTTGACCCTGATATCCCCCACGGCATAGACGCCGGGCACGGCGGTCTCCATATTTTCGCCGGTGGGAATATAACCGCCTTTTAATTCAAGCTGGCCCTCGACGGCGGCGGTATTGGGGACCGAGCCCACGGCCACAAAAGCCCCGCTGACCGGCAGGAGCCTGCCGCTGTCGAGCCTGAGTCCCGTGAGCGAGCCGTTTTCGCCCACAAATTCTGTCACGTTGGCGTTCCAAACGAGCTCAACATTCGGCCGGCTGACCCTTTGCAGGGCCCCGTCACCGCCGCGCAGCCTGTCCCGCCGATGGATAAGGTAGACCTTTTCGCAAATTCGGCTCAAATATTCGCAGTCGTGAACCGCGGTGTCGCCCCCGCCTATGACCGCGACGGCCCGGCCCTTGAAAAAGCCCCCGTCGCATACGGCGCAATAGCTGACCCCCGCGCCGCGGTATTCGCCCTCGCCGGGCGCACCCAATGGTCGGGGCGAAGCGCCCATGGCCAGTACAAGATTTTTCGCGGCGTACTCGCCCTTGCGGGTAGTCACCGTCTTAGTCTCGATATCTATAGTCTTTGCCTTTTCACGGCGAAGCTCAACGCCAAATCTTTCCGCCTGGCCGCGCATAAGGCCGCTGAGCTCATCCCCGCTTATCCCCTTGGGGAAAGCCGGATAATTTTCAATTTCGCTGCTCAGGGTCATCTGGCCGCCATAGGCCCCGCCCTCCAGCAGCAGCGCCGACAGTCCGGCCCGGCCGCAGTAAATTCCGGCGGTGAGCCCCGCCGGGCCGCCGCCGACAATTATAACGTCGTACATGGTATCGCTCCTTTTATCCCATTATAACCCAATTTGCCGGAGATGTCAACATTTATTTGAAGCGCATGGTACCGCCCGGACGGGAATGAATTTTCGCATGAAACGATACTGACCCCCATAAAGACGCGCCATTCGCGGCGGCCTTTT
>CANRHW010000050.1 GCA_947630525.1 uncultured Clostridia bacterium
ACATACTTCAAGCCAAATCCTATACGTTTTACCGTTAAAATTTTGAATTTTTACCCATAAGGAAAGTTATCGGAAGTTTAGGACGCGCCGACACCACCGACGCGAGGCAACTTCGTAGTCGACCTCTACGTTGGTTTGCCCGCTTCGAGGGTCTCTGCCCGTCCCGCCCCCGTAACCCTTAAAGGCGTAAAACGTTACAACATAATTATAGCACAATCAATAAAAAAATGGCAACAGTTTGAACGCATTTTCCGGCATGCTAAAATGTAGAATTTTTAACCGTTTTTTTGTTAAAATTGCACAAAGGGTCACACGTTCTGTCCATGCACGATATTATGTTGACCTGACCGGCCTAAATATCATTGCCCGCATGGGGGGTTTCCGTTATACCGCTGCGGTTTGCGCGGAGCGGATTTTAAAATACGTATGATACGGCCCGCTGTCGGCAGCGTACATCGGCACAAAGGTGTGCGCGCCGTCGGTCAGGGTCGGAACGGGCGCCCCCTCGACCGGCCGCAGACGGTCAAGCACATCACCGCCGAGGACAAGCCACTCCGCGGACGGTTCGCGAACCACCATCACAAAGGGGCCGTAAAGCACCGCCGCCACGGGGCTGCCGTCGAGGCGGTCAGGGGTAAATTCCAGCCGTGGAGAATAGTTGAAGCGGCCCTCTACATACGCGGTTTCCCCCGCCCTGCCGGAAATCACGGCGTAGCTGCCCCGGCGCTCGAGGCCCGCAAAGGGCTCCGCGCACCAATGCGGTATCCGCAGCTTTACGGAAAAATCCCGCTTAAAGTCTATCCGCACGGTGGCCCCGCCAAAAGGAAAGCCGCTGTCAACACGGGCGCAAAGAATATCGTTTTCCACCGCCGCGCCAAGGTATTGATTTATGTAAAGAGCGTCGGCGGTCATAAAAAACGACGCGTCCTGATACTTTACGTGATTTTCCATGCCCGTGCCGTGGCAGCAGGTAAAGCTGTCGTAATCGTCGCTGTACGACCGCTCCGCTCCCGGCCCTATGGGCAGCATATAGGTCACGCCGCTGGTGCGGTTCGCTGTGACGGCCGGAGACTGAGACGCAAGTATCTGATTTATAAGCGCCCTTTCGTAGTACTCCATGTACGCGGCGTTTTCCGGCTCAAAGGCGTAAAGCTCCCGGGCCAGCTTCATCAAATTATAGGCGGCGCAGGTCTCGCAGTTGGTGTCGCCCTTAATATTTGCGGCCAGAGCGTCGGCGTCGCGGAAGGACTCGCCCTGCCCCACCCCGCCGATGGCGTACATATGGTGCTCCGTCACTATTCGGAAAAAGTTGACGGCGGCGGCCTCGTAATCCTCCGCGCCGGTGGCCATGTATTCCCGGTGGGCGCCTATTATCTGCGGTATATGCTGGTTGGCGTGGAGATTTGCGATTGTATCCTCGCCCCTTGCCAGTCCGGGAAAAATGTTCTCGTTGTCGAACATACGGGCGGCCGCCAGGTATTTTTCGTCGCCGGTAACGTCGTAAAGCCGGGCCATGGACTCGTTCATGCCGCCAAACTCGCCGGCAATATACAGGCTCCACATTTTTTTGCGGTGCTCCGCCGTAAGCGGCGAAAGCCGGCGGTATATCCAGCCGCCTATGCCCCGGGCGATATCCAAGGCTTCGCCTATGCCCACGCGCTTATAACATTCCAGCAGGCCGGCCGTTATTTTGTGCAGAGTGTAATATGGCGCCCAAATGGTATTGTATTTTGTGAATTTTTCCAACAGGGCGAACTGGTCCGGCGGATAGGCGGAAATATAGCCCTCTCCCCAGCGGGACGGGTCGCGGCTCCACTTGTCCTGCCCGGCGTCCTCCGGGGTGCAGCGCGTTTCAAAGGCGGCCGGATCGCCGCCGGACAGGAGCTGGAGTTTCCTCAGCTCGTGAACCACGTATTTCAGCTTGTCGCCGAAAATCTCCTCGCCGGTGGCGGCATAAGCCAGCGACAGGGCGGAGATAAAATGCCCGGTGCCGTGGCCCCGCAGCAGCCCGTCGGGAGCCTCCCAGCCGCCCAGGGGCGCGGCCCCCAGAGTGTCCATGCCGAAAGCGGCCCGGAAATTGTAAAGCATTCGGTCGGGATCCAGCTCGCGCAGGTATTTAAGGGCCCGGCCCCGGTTTTCAAAAAACCGGCCGCCCTCCAGCAGGGACGTTTTATTCAGCGGAGCGTAGCGCCCCGCGGGATTTTTTGCGTAATGTTCCATCGTTAAGCAGATAACTCCTTAATTTTTCATTTTTTACATGCGTCAATTCCCAAACAGGGCCCCGAGGCCCGCCGAGCCGCGCATTTCGTCGAGCCTTTGCCGGTCGACGGCCGGGCTGCCCTGATTGTCGAGCTCAACGTTCAAATTCGCAATACCGCTCTCCAGCTCAAAGCTGTCGGGATACGCTCCGTCAAAGTCCGCCGACAACGTGACCGGGTTCTTTGCGCTCCCAAGCCGCGCCTCGGCGCTTTCAATACGGCCGTCTATGGCGGCAAGCTCCACATCGGCACTGAAATCCTTGCCCGCCGCAAGATGCACCGTCATTTCCTTGGCGCCGCCGCCGCGGCCCACGGTAAAGGTCAGCTCGGTTATGTTCGCCGCGTTTACGCCGTCATAAAGGGGTTTAAGCTCCCTGTACAGCCCGGCAAAGCTTTCACTGCCGTTTTCGGCCGCGTAAGCGGAAAATTCCTTCATTATATCCATTAGCTTCACGGCGTCGGCGGTATATACCGGCTCGCCGCTCTCGCCGTCAAATTTGACCGCCTGTTCCACAGCCTCGCGGTTTTCCTTGCAGTAGCTCAGCCACAAGTCCGTTACGCCCTTATCTACGCCCTGGCGGATAAAGGCCCTGACCACCTCGCCGAGGCCGAGCATGCTTTCAACGTCCACTCCGGCCATTTTCAGCAGCGCGGCGGCAGCCTTGACGCTGAACTGCCCGCCCTTTATGAGACTGTCCTTGTCCAGCCCGGTTTTATTTAGCAATTCCAGCAGAAAATCGGCGCGGAAAGTATTTACCCCGTCGGAATATAACAAGCCACCGTCGGTCAGCGCCAGTTCAAGCCCGTCCCCGGCGCTGTTAAACTTAACGTAAGCGGTGGAATCCTCCAAGCCGCCGCCCAATTCATAATAACCGCCGCCCTCCACCTCGGAGCCCGCCAGTTCAAGTTCAAAATCAAAATTTGCGCCCTCAACAGGCAAAACAGGCTTAAGCCCGTCAAAAAAGTCCATATATCCCGCCATGGCGTCAAGCCAGCGGCTCATGGCCGCCGCCGAGGCCAGCTTGTCGGCGAGGGGCCGGAGCACATATTTGTATCCCGCCGCGCCCAACGCCCCCGAAACGACAACCGCCGCCGCGATTATCACGGCTATGAGCGCCCCGCGCTTTTTCGATTTCATTGACATACCTCCCGTCTTTTCTAATTATACTAACTTAAAAAAAATTTGTCAACATTATATTGCTTTTTTACTGGACAAATCAAAATTATTGTGGTATTATAAGTTGATAGATTGTATTAATTACCAAGGAGGCAATCTCATGCCGGAACACGAGGCCAGACCGGAGGGCATAACCCGCACTCTGGAAACCAATTTCATGCAGTACGCCATGAGCGTCATACTTTCCCGAGCGATACCGGAGATTGACGGCTTTAAGCCGTCTCACCGCAAGCTGCTGTACATGATGTATAAGCGCGGGCTGCTCAAAGGCAAGCGCACCAAAAGCGCCACCGTCGTTGGCGAGGCAATGAAGCTCAACCCCCACGGCGACGCCGCCATATACGAAACCATGGTTCGCCTGACCGAAGGCAACGAGGCCCTGTTGCACCCTTTTGTGGACTCCAAGGGCAACTTCGGCAAGCAGTACAGCCGCGACATGGCCTATGCCGCCCCCCGATACACCGAGGTCAAGCTGACCCCCATTTGTGAAGAAATATTCAGGGATATAGACAAAAACACCGTGGACTTTATCGACAACTACGACGGTACCATGACCGAGCCGGTGCTGCTGCCCACGGCCTTTCCAAATATTTTGGTAAATCCCAACATGGGCATTGCGGTGGGCATGGCCAGCCGAATTGCCTCGTACAATCTGCGGGAGGTCTGCGAAGCCACGATAGCCTATCTCAAAGACGAAAAGGCCGACCTGCGCGAATATATACTGGGGCCGGACTTCTCAACCGGCGGCTTCCTGGTGTACGATAAGGAGGCCCTTGACCAAATCTATGAGACGGGCTCCGGCAGCATAAAGGTTCGGGGCAAATACGTTTACAACAAAAAGGACAACACCGTCGAAATAACCGAAATACCCTACTCCACCTGCGTCGAGGTCATAATCGAAAAAATTGCCGAGCTCATGAAAGCCGGAAAAATAAAGGAAATAAACGACGTTCGTGACGAAACTGACCTTGGCGGCCTGCGCCTGACTATCGACCTTAAACGCGGGGCTGACCCGGAAAAGCTCATGCAGAAGCTTTACGACAAGACGACCCTTGAGGACAGCTTCGGCTGCAACTTCAACATACTCACCGGCGGCGAGCCAAAGGTTCTCGGCATAAAGGAAATCATCGCCGAGTGGACGGACTTCCGCACCGAAAGCCTGCGCCGTATGTGCGAGTACGACGCGGAGAATAAGGAGGCCCGACTCCACCTTTTGCAGGGGCTGGAAAAGATACTGCTGGACATAGACAAGGCAATCTACATCGTCCGCAACACCGAGGACGACGCAATGGTAGTGCCAAACCTGATGGCCGGCTTCGACATAGACAAGACACAGGCGGAGTTTGTGGCCGAAATAAAGCTGCGCAATCTTAACAAGGACTATATTCTAAAGCGCACCGCCGAAATAGAGGCCCTTACCAACGAAATTGCCGAGCTCAGGAGGACCGCCGGCAGCGAAAAGCTGCTGCACAAGCTCATAATCAAGCAGCTCACCGACATTGAAAAAAAGTACGGCAAGCCCCGCAAGACCCAGATAATCACCGTAGAGGAAACGCCCCCCGCCGAGGAGGAGGACAACAGCGACGACTACCGGGTAAGGGTGTTCATGACCCGGGACAACTACTTCAAAAAAGTCACCCTCGTGTCTCTCCGGAGCAGCGGCGAACACAAATTAAAGGAGGGCGACGAGATAATCTGCTCCGCCGAGACCTCCAACCGGCAGGATATGCTGTTTTTCAGCGACAGACAGAACTGCTATAAGATGAAGCTTAAAGACTTCGCCGACGCAAGGGTAAGCTCCATGGGCGACTATCTGCCGAATATTATCGAAATGGAGGAGGGCGAGCGCATAGTTTACGCCACCCCGGCTTACGAATACAAGGGCTTTATGCTCTTTGCCTTTGAAAACGGCAAGATAGCAAAAATAGACATGAACAGCTACGCCACCAAGACCAACCGCAAGCGCCTTACCGGGGCCTACGGCAAGGGCGAGCTCGTCGGGGCAATGTACGTCCCCGAGGACAGAGATATCGCCCTGCTGAGCAGCGGCGGCAAATGCCTTGTGTTCAACACCGCCGCCATACTCACCAAGACCAGCCGAACCGCCCAGGGCGTACAGGTAATGACCCTGCGCCGACGCAGCCTGCTCAAAACCATGGCCTTGCCCGAGGACTGCCTAAAATCCGCCGAGGGCTACCGTTCGCGGAGCATTCCCTCCGCCGGCTATTACCTCAAAGACGAAGACAGCCCGACGGTACAGATAAAGCTGGAATAAAAAGAGGCTTCGTCACGCATATAGAAATAAATACCAAACTTAAGAGCGTGTCAAAAAACAAAAACGTATCATTAACGTATCATTGGTGCCGTAGGGGCGGCCATTGGCCGTCCGCCATCAAAGTTTACGGTCATGATTGTGAACTTTATTACGACAAGTATGTTTACAAAATCGTATAAATGTTACCGTAAATCTGTGTAAGCGGACGCGCAATGCGCGCCCCTACGAAATCCTGACAAAGAAATTGACTTTATCGACAGTCTGTTAAATAGGCTTTAAACTATAAAAAAGGATCTGATTTCACCATGAAAACCCTGAAATGGCTGTTTTCCGTTTATATCCGGCCCTATGCCGGCAGAATGGTCTTCGCCCTGTGCCTGACCATGATAAACACGGTTCTCAGCAATATCCGCCCCTATCTTTCGGGCCGGATCATTGACGACGTGTTTTACAACGGCCTGCAAAACCGGCTCGTCATTCTTGTGGTTCTGATGTTTTTGTCCATAGTTTTAAAGGACATATTCCGCATCATCGACCACTACATTCTTGAAGGCACCAGCCAGCGGGTGGTATACAACATCCGCGTGGCCCTGTACAGGTCTCTCCACAAGCTGGATTTTGACTTTTTCGACCACAACCGCACCGGCGACATAATGAACCGCCTGAGCGGCGATATCGACAGCGTCCGCCACTTTGTGGCCTGGGTGCTGAACGGAATACTTGAAAACGTGTGCCTGTTCATATCGGCCCTGTTCATACTGGGCTTTATCAACTGGCGGCTGACCCTCTGCCTGCTGGCCGTAACGCCCATTATAGCCTTTTTTGCCACCGCCATGGGCAAAAGAGTTGGCCCGGCCTTCCGCAACGCCCGCCAAAAGCTGAGCGGCCTCAACACCGTGGTGCAGGAAAATATCTCCGGCAACCGCGTGGTACGGGCCTTTGCCCGGGAGGACTACGAGCTGGAAAAATTCGATAAGGCAAACCTGGAATACCGGGACGCCAATATCGCCTCCAACCGCATCGGCCAGCGGTATATACCCATTCTTGACACCCTTGCCAATTCGCTGAACGTGGTAGTTTTGGTTGTGGGCGGCATAATGGTCATACGCGGCCATATGAGCCCCGGCGAGTTCGTCACTTTCAACTCCATGAGCTGGGCCCTCAACACCCCCATGCGCAACGTGGGCTGGCTCATAAACGACAGTCTCAACGCCATTGCCAGCGGCGAAAAAATAATGGAATTTACCCTCGAACGCCCCCGCATCCACACCGAAAAAGACCACGTGGAAAAGGAGAGCTTCGACGGCAGGGTGGAATTTAAAGACGTGAGCTTTTCTTACGGCGAGGAGCAGGTTCTCAGCCACGTGAGCTTTACCGCCGTACCCGGCCAGACCGTGGCCATAATCGGCGAGACCGGCAGCGGCAAATCCACGCTGACTAACCTCATTTGCCGGTTCTACGACGCCACCTCGGGGCAGGTGCTGGTTGACGGTATCGACGTGCGCCAGCTCAACCTACGCAAGCTCCGCCAGAGCATTTCCATCGCCATGCAGGACATCTTCCTGTTCTCCGACACAATTGAGGGCAACATCGCCTACGGCGCCCCCGACGCTCCTATGGAACAGGTAGTCGAAGCGGCGAAAATGGCCGATGCCGACGGTTTTATCCGCGCCATGCCCGAGGGCTACGACACCATAATCGGCGAACGCGGCGTGGGTCTCAGCGGCGGCCAGAAGCAGCGCATCGCCCTGGCCCGGGCCATACTTAAAAACCCCTCCATACTCATTCTCGACGACACCACCAGCAGCGTTGACATGGAGACGGAGCATTACATACAGCAGACCCTCAAAAAATTCTCGGCCGGGCGCACCACCTTTATTATCGCCCACAGGATAAGCGCCGTAAAGGACGCCGACCAGATACTTGTCATGGAAAAGGGCCGCATTGCCGAGCGCGGCACTCACGAGGAGCTGCTTGCCCTTGGCGGAAGGTACAAAGAGGTCTACGACACCCAGTACGGCAACTTTGACGCCGCCATAGCGGAGGCCGTGAAAGGGGGCGTTTGCTGATGGCAAGGAATAAATTCGATGTCGATGAAAAGCTCGAAAGCAGCTTCAGCTTCGACCACATAAAGCGGCTTGCCCGCTACCTTATCCCCTTTAAATGGCTGATGTTCGCCACTATCGGCCTGATGCTGCTGACCAGCGTACTCAATATGCTGGCCCCCATGATAACCCGCGAGGCTATCGACAACCGGCTGCCCGCCGGCGACATAAAGGGCATACTTGTTTTGGGCGGCGTTTTGGTAGCCATATACCTTATCAACGCCGTCATCGTCAAATTCCGCATGGTGACCCTCGTCAAGGTGGGCCAAAGCCTGGTGGCAAATCTGCGGCGTGACATTTTCAGCCATTTGCAGATACTGCCCTTTGACTTTTACGACAGCCGCCCCCACGGCAAGATACTCGTCCGCGTGATAAATTATGTAAACTCCATAAATAACCTGCTCACCGGCGGACTTATAAACCTTATAACCGACCTGTTCACCGTGGTCATAATCCTTGTGCTCATGTTCACCCTCAGCTTCAAGCTGAGCCTTATAACCCTTTGCGGCGTGTTCGTGTTCGGCGGCATAATCTTCGCCATGAAGAACAAGCAGCGCCGGGTGTGGCAGGACTACAGCGCCAAACAGAGCAACCTCAACGCCTATATTCACGAAAGCATCTGCGGCATAAAGGTGACCCAGTCCTTTAGCCGCGAAAAGGAAAATCAGCGCATTTTTGAGACCCAGTGCGAAAACGTCCGCACCAGCTTTATGCGGGCAAAGATAATCGACATCTGCAACTGGCCCATGGTCGAGACCATCTCCACCATCACCACCTGTATCGTCTTTCTTGTGGGCGGGGCCGACCTGCTCGGCGGCGGCTCCATAACCACCGGCACCCTTGTGGCTTTTGTGGGCTATGTCAATATGTTCTGGACACCCGTGCTCTCCCTTTGCAATTACTACAATCAGCTCATAAACACCGCCGCCTATCTGGAACGCATTTTCGAGGTAATGGACACCCCCGCCACGGTGGAGGACCTGCCCGGCGCGGTGGAGATGCCGCCCATCAAAGGCGACGTGGACTTCCAAAACGTCACCTTTGCCTATGAGGAGGGCGCAAACGTCCTCAACGGCCTCAGCTTTTCCGTCGACCGCGGCAAAACCATCGCCGTGGTCGGGCCCACAGGCGCCGGAAAGACCACTATAATCAACCTGCTCAGCCGGTTTTATGACATTCAGGGGGGCAAAATACTCATCGACGGCGAGGATATCACCCGTTATACCCTCCATTCCCTGCGATCACAGGTTGGCGTAATGCTTCAGGACACCTTTATTTTCAGCGGAACGGTCATGGATAACATTCGCTATGGCCGGCTGGACGCCACCGACGAGGAGGTCATAGCCGCGGCCAAGACCGTCTGTGCCCATGACTTTATCGAAACTCTGGAAAACGGCTATTACACCGAGGTGAACGAGCGCGGCTCCCGCCTGAGCGTGGGTCAGCGCCAGCTTATATCCTTTGCCCGGGCCCTTTTGGCCGACCCGCGCATACTCATACTCGACGAGGCCACGGCCTCTATCGACACCCGCACCGAGCAGGCCCTGCAAACCGGCCTGGCCCGGCTGCTAAAGGGCCGCACCAGCTTTGTCATCGCCCACCGGCTGTCTACCATCAGGGGCGCGGACAATATCATGTTCATCGACGGCGGACAAATTGTGGAAAGCGGCACCCATGAACAGCT
>CANRHW010000051.1 GCA_947630525.1 uncultured Clostridia bacterium
CCCCTATCCGATACTTGTATTATATCCTATTTGTCTTTAAAAGGCAATTAGAATATATCTTTATTATACGAGGAGGTAAAAATCGGAAAAGCCCCAGTCCTGCTTCTCCTTTTCGAGGAAGCCCTCAATTGCGGGCAGGGCGTTGGAATCCGCCTGCGAAAGCTGCTCGTTCCAGCCGCGCAGCAGTCTCCAGTTCCGCTGCGCAAACAGGCCGAAGGTACGGTTCACCTGTCCGTAAATCTCCTTCAGGTAATTTGTGCTGTCTTCGTAAATATGCTTCGAGATAAAGCTAAAATAGACTGCGCCGATCAAAACTACGGCTATACACACTGCGCACAAAGAGCAGGGCAGTATCAGCTTTTTCATCCTTTTTTTCATAGGGGCTACCTCCTTTTATGTCAAAGCCGCTCCTCGCGGGGCCGTCATACCGGGTGCGGACGCCGCCGCGGCCCGCTTTCTGCCGCTAATTCAGTCCTCCAGGAACTTTTCTCTGAGGGCGGCCCTGTCCTCAGCGGTGACCCCAAGGCGGTTTTCCAAATAGCTGTCCAAGGAGCCGTATTCCCGTTCGACGCTTTCAAATGCAAGCTTAAGATACCGGGCGGACACCCCTTCCGTAGCCACGATAAACTCCTCTTTGGTTTCGCCGTCCAGCCCTTTTTCTTCCGCGACGGCCCGTGCCTTGGCAATGTCCTTCGCATAGGCCTCGTTGCTAATTTCAAAATCCCTCAAAATCAAATCTTCACCTGCGCCCAGGGCATACAAAAGCAGCGCCGATGCAATTCCGGCCCTGTCCTTTCCGGCGGAGCAGTGCCAAAGAACAGCTTCTCCCTCCTTTGCGGACAAAAGAGTGCGGAAAAACTGCGCGTAAGCGGTCTGCGCGGCTTCTGTAAGCAGGACTCTCGAATACCGCTCAGAAATTATTCCGTTTTCCGCCCAGGCCAGCGCCTGTGCGGTTCGGTCGCTGAATTGGGCCTCGATTTCTCCCAGCTTTTTTTGAGTTTCGCGAGAGAAAGCGTCCGCGCTGTACACGGGGAACTGCCTATGTTCGGCCCCGGGGATCTCCTTGTTCAGGTCGTAGGCGCTCTCCTCCTCGCCGCGAAAATCAACGATATATTTCAAACGGTATTTTTCGGCAAGCAAGTTTACATCCTCCTGACTGAGCCAGGCCAGCGCCGCGCTGCGGAGCAGAACGTTCCTTTTTACCCTGCGGCCGTCCGCCATCACGTAGCCGCCAAGCTGTCGGGCATTCCGGGCAGTTTTTACCCAAAGGCGCTGACTTTGCAGAGTAAATCTGCTCGGATCATCCGCCGCAAGGGCCGGTCTTTGTATGGCAATCTCCTGCTGTTCTCCGTCCCAGGTCACTTTCCACCCAAAGCTTTCGGCGATAAAGCGGACGGGCAGCATTGTCCTGCCGTCCGAAAGTATAGGCGCCGTGTCCAGCTGAACCGCCGCGCCGTTTCGGTACGCCATTGTACTGTCGATTTTAAGCCGAAGCACGTTCCCGCCGCAGCGCAGGGTCACCGTTTGGCCGGCGCCGTCCCAGTACACCTGGCCGCCAAGGGCTTCGACCAAAGCCCGCACGGGCATAAGCGTCCTGTTTTGCATCAAAACCGGCGCGGTACCTTGGTCGTCAATTTGCTTTGCGGCCCCGTTGACCGTCATCAGCGGATTGCCGATTTGCATTTGCACGTTTATCTCCGGCATTCCCACAAAGGCATCGCCGGCGGGCTGGGGCCTGGTATTCCAAACCCGGACAAAGTCCACGTCCATATAAGCCGGCAGGGCCGCAATTCCCTGCTCGGTACCCGCACCGGCCCAGTCGGCGGCTTCCAGAGTCAGCATCAGGTTTCCGTCAAGCGGGCAGGCTCCCCCCGCGCTTGTGCGCCAAGTTTCCTCATTGTCAACGTAAAAAATATACTCCGTTTCGGTGCGCCAAAGGCCGAAAGTGTGAAAGGCGCCGTTATATATATTTAAAAAGTCAAAGCTTTTGCCGTCCTTCTGTTCGTCCTCGCCGTAGCCGTCCCAGTGGATGGCGTGGTTACAAAGGTTTTCGTCGCTGCCAATGCTCTCTATCACGTCTATCTCCACTCCGTCGGCGCTGCCGCCGTCCACCTTCGTAACATTGCCGGCGATGCTCCAAAACGCGCCCCAAATCCCATGTGCTTTGGGAAAGCGGATGGACGCCTCATAATACCCAAGACCGCCGGAAAAAGCATCCGTGGTATGAACGGCGCCGGAGCGGACCCGTTTTTCAGCTTCATCCCACCGGGCTTCCAGCACCAGATGACCGTTCCCGTTAAGGAAGGCAAGTTCCCCGTCCCAAACGTCCATTCTGCCGTACCGCTCTACATCGGAGTAAGCCTCCCAGCGGACCGCGTCCAGTTCAGTCCCGTCAAAGCCGTCCTCAAACAGAAGCTCCGGCGCGGGAGTGGTCTCCGCCGCCGGGGGCTGGGCCCCCTCTCCCCGGGCGCAGCCTTGCGTCCCGGCGGTCAGAAAAACCGCCAATATAAGGCAAACGCCCTTTTTTGTCCATTCGGTCAAAAGCATTTAAATCCCCCTATAGAATTAGGCAATATCGCATGCGATTTTATTTATAAAATACGGTTTGCGCTCCGTTTAGGCAGTGGAGAGCCGACCCATGTCCGCCGGACTACATCAGGTACTTCCGCACAGGCCGGATTTTTCTTAGCGCCGCAGAGGATGCCAGCGCCAGCGAAAATACGCAGATGAAGAGAGGCGGAGTAATGGCCAGCCCCTCGGGCAGGCGCAGCAAATAGCGCGAAGCGTTGATATAGAAACAGTGTATCAAATAAATTCCGAAAGAGTTTTGCGCAATAATGCGAATACCCGCCCCGGCAGTGTTTACGAGCTTCGCTAACAAAAACACGGCGCAGGCCAAAACCGCCGCTGCCGGAGGCGCATACCCGGCAAGCCAGCCCAGCGTTTCAAATTCCGCAACGGAATTGCCCGGCATAAGTACGGCGAAAACGGCAATACACAGACAAATCCCTCCCACGCAGAGCCAGGCGGGCGGCGCTTGCCGCAAGCGGTGCTGAAAATAGTATCCAAGCAGCAGATACAGCGCGTAAACCGAGCCTACCGGCAGGCTGAAATCCAGCACGGTTCGCCCGGCGAGGCCGTTAATTGCCGGTATAATACTGTTAAACACAAACAGCGCCGCCATAACATATATAAGCGCCGCGTCCGTGGCGTTTTTCACAAAAATTCTGAAAAGGGGCAGCATAAGGTACACCCCTATCATCATGTATAAAAACCACGTAAACGACCATGACTCGCCGCCAAGCAGGCGAAGAACCGCCTGACCCATGGAGGCCGCCAGGGCGCGGGATTGGAAATATGCCTCCAAAAAGGCCGCCGCCCAGCCAAAAATCAGCAGCGCAAGAGCCAGCCGCGCCGTTCGGCGCAGAGTTTTGCGAAGGCTCTCCTCACGGTTAAGCAAAACCGCCCCTGTAACCATGACAAAAACAGGGACCGCAAAATTACAGCACCCGTGTATAAGCTGAGCAAAATACACGCTCCTGCCAGTAAGCGCGGCGTTTTCTCCCGGCAGGCAGTGGAGCAGGACCACCGCCAGAATGGCGACGGCCTTTAGCCAATCTATAAATGGGAAATATGTTTTTTCTGCTCCGTCAGCCTGTTGCATGCCTTTCACGCCCTTTTGCCCGCGGCGGCCGTCACAGCCGCCACTCAATTTCGCCAATCCTTTCGTCATGGCCATGCTGCTCCTCCGGAGGAAGGGGCTTTTCATAGTCGCCGTAGTTCAGCGTCAGATATTCGTGATATCCCGACGGGGCCGGGAAGTCTTGATTTTCAAACCGAAGCATTGTCACATTCTCAAAAAGGCTGCGTTTTACCACCTTGATGCCCTTGCACGGCAGCAAAACCCAGCGGCTGTTGTCCCCGTGCAGGGCAAGCAGGGCCTCTACGGCGCGAATAACCGCGTGCCGCAGTCCAAGCGGCGTTTTTTCCAGCAGACGTTCAAATGCGCTGCGGCCATCCTCATACTTCGTCCACTCCGCCATAAGCAGCTTGTTGGCGCACCGAAACAAAAACTCTTCGATCCGGCGCAGCCAGCCCCAATTGCTTATGGGATGAATGGGAAATATGTCAATGCAAACTCCCCAGTTGACGGGGATTTCACGATAAAGTCTGGGGCGTGACAGGGTGTTGACCAGCCGTATCTTGCTCCAGGACAGCGCCATGTGCCGCTCCACCCGGTAGTTGGTCAGCAGATATTCCTGCCCGGCCTCACCGGGAAAAACCTCATCAAGACGCTTCATGGCGCTCGCTGTAATCATCACGTCCACATCGTCGTCCCATGGGATAAAGCCCTTGTATTTGACCGCGCCCAAAAGGGTGCCCTGGCTAAGATAATAGGGTATGTCATATTTGCGGCAAACTCTGTCAAGCTCGCATAAAATCTTATATTCCGTCTCCTGTATTTCTCGAATTTGAGGCTGCATTTATCCCCGCCTCCTTTCAGCAAATCTGTTCCAAAGACCACGGAAAGCCATAGTTCTGCCATACAGGCCAATAACAATAAGTCCAAAAAGTGCCGCCGCGCATACGCCCGACAAAAGCAGGCCCCATATGCCGCCAATCGGGATCGCCTCGCTGATAAAATAGCTTGCGAAGCAGCCGGTCGCCGCGGTGGCCACATGACAGACAAAGCGGCCGGCGGTCTTTTTGGCGGAAGCGTTCAGCGCATATTTGTGAACCGCCAAAATCTCCCACCAGATACAAACGCTCACCATGGATACGGTAGTTCCCAGAAGTACGCCGTAAATACCCATATCGAACACTATCAGGAACAGGAACGAGACCACCAGGTTCACGACCACCTCGCCGACAGCCTTCATCCGCATTTTGTTGAAAAGCCCCGCCGCCTCGATAATCACCACGTTCGGCTCACGAAGGCCGTGCAAAAAGAAGTTCATTACAACCAGCAGTGTCACCGCCGGCGAAAGGAGCCACCCTTCTCCCGCCCAAATGACAATAAAACGTTCCAGACATGCCGACAGCCCCATCGCCATAAGCAGATGAAAGCTGAAAGACGCAAAGGTAAATTCATCATAGACCGCGCACTTGCGGCCGCTGTCCTCCTGCACGACCAGATTGCCGATGCTGCCCAAAATGGAGCGCAGCACGTTGTAAACCACGCGGGTTATGATGCTGATAACCATAGCATAGTTGCTGTAAATGCCCATCAGGGACAGCCTTGCATAGGAAATCATAAGGTTGTCGGTGCCGGTGACCAGCTTGGCGCCGATTTTTTGATACATAAGAGAAACAACGCTCTTTTTCAGACCGGCCCGGTCCTCGGGGAGCAGCTTCTCCTTTCGGTAGTTCTTAACAAAAGGGTATTTGCGGTCGCATACGACCGAAATCACTATGTTGGTAGCTAAGGCGCACACAATGCTCACCGCGAGATAGCCGATATAGCTTTTATATACCACAATGGCAACGCCCTGAAAAATGTATTTTATTACGGCAAACAAATCCTCGGTGACGCTGTTGACGTAGTTCTGCTGATAGGCGCTCAGCAGGGTGCGCTTGTATGCAAAGAAATAGCTGAGCACCGTATTTGCCAAAAACATGAGGTAAATAAGATTGACATAGGGTACGTCGACAGCCTCTCTCGTGAAAAACCGCATAAATGGAATTAGCAGCGGCCCAACCGCGGCAGTGACTATGCCAATAACATGGTAAACCTTTCGATAAAAGGCCATCAGCGCCCCAATGCGCTTTTCGTCGCCCTGAGCAATCGGCTTATACAGCGCGAACGCCACCGACGTGCCGATACCCAGCTCGGTCATGGACAACAGCGCGATCATACTTTCCATGACCGAATTGACGCCGAGATATTCCTGCCCCAGTATATGAACAAAGTACCATCTCAGCACAAAGCCCAGTACAATGGTTATGATTTGGCCGGCAAAAGCCAGCGCACTGTTGCGTAATGAATTGAGGAAGCGCATTGTGTCACCTACTTGCCCGCTTCTGCGGTTGCCTTCTTTAAATATTTGATAATTTCAGGGGCAAAGCATCCGCTTTTGCCCTCCTCAAGGGTGCGGATAGTTTCGTCATAATCCATCGCCTTTCGGTAAACCCTGTCATAATGCAGGGCGGAAAACACGTCGCAGGCCGAAACGATCTGCACATGCATGGGCAAATCCTTTTTGTGCGCATAGCCGCCGCCGTCAATGCGCTCGTGGTGGTACAGGCAAATATTTTTGACGATTTCGTATTCGTCCATGCTCAATTCGTCCTTGACCGCCTCAAAGCTGGCCGCGGGATGTTTGCGTATGTCGTCCATTTCCTCCGGAGTCAGGGAGGAATCCTTGGTTAGAATTACATTTTTCACCCACAGCTTGCCCACATCGTGCAAAAGTGCGCCCTTGCATATGGCGTCCACCTCCTGCTTTGTGTAATGGGTCACTCCGTCTTCGTTCATCAGCCGGAGCATCTTGACCGCGGTGTTTTTAACGTTCATGGAATGGTAATAGGTTTCGGAGCTGTTGACCTTTAGTTCGTCCATCAGCGCTTTCAGCTTTTCGCTCATATAGATCATGCTTTTCCCCTCCATCTTATTGCAAAAATCCGCGCCACCAGACCGGACGGCAGCAGCAGCAAAATTCGATTGACAAGCAAATCCCGCCGGGAAACAGCCGCCTTGTCCGTTTCCGCAAAGGCCCGGCGAGCCTTTTGCCTTTGGCCGCCGACCAGGTAGTGGCGGCAGCGGCGCATGGTGAACCACGCCATGAGTTTTTTTAAATTTTCGCGCTTTTTAGCGGGAATTTCTTCGTCATCATAGAGCGCCTGCACGGTATCGAAGAACTTCCATTCCGGGTCAAAGGCGCGATCCTTGGAGGCCGTACTGTTCACCGCCCGATAGACCGCAGTGCAGGCGGCGGACAGGGCCACGGGATAGTAGGCCGCCGCCCGAAGCGTCAATTCCAAATCCTCGCCCATAGCGCAGCCCACGGGAAAACCGCCCGCCTTTTGGAACGCCCCGCGGCTTATGCAGGTGGTGGTAAGCGCAAACATCTTGACGTTCTTGTCCCGGACATATTCTTCAAAAAAATCGTCCAAAAATACGTCCGCGCCCTTATTTTCAAAATACGTACATGAGTCAACGGATTTTCCGTTTTTTAACTCAATTTTGGCAAAGGTCGCGTACAGCCCCGCCTCGGGATACTTTTCAATCAGCGTCCGCATTGCCGCCAGGTGATTTTTAAACCAAATGTCGTCCGCATCAAGGAAGGCATAGTACTCTCCCCGCGCGGCCTTGATACCGTTGTTCCTTGCGGCGGAAACGCCCTGATTTGTCTGAGAAAGCACCCGAATACGGGGGTCGTTTCGGTATGCGTCGAGGTGCGCGGCCGTGTTGTCGGCGGAGCCGTCATTCATCACGACCAGCTCCCAATCAGTTTCCGTCTGCTCCAGCACGCTCCGAATAGCTTCGTCTATAAATTTTTCTCCGTTGTAAACCGGAATTATTACCGAAAACAGCATCACTACCGCCTCCTCACACAAAATAGAGTATCAGATACGGCCAGTCGATGAAAAAGTCCACCGTAGCGCCAAACACTATAAACGCAAAGACAAAGCACAGCCTAATCATGGTCAAATCTTCGTTTTTATACCCCGCCGGAGTTGCACAGTGGCCAATCAACCGCCAGACGAACATACTCAGCATAGGAACATACACCAGCAGCGTGCCCAAAATTCCAAAATTCAGCAGACTTTGCAGATAAGAATTGTGGCAGGCCAGGTCCATGAGGGTCGAGTCAATATAGTTCACCGTCACCACATTGCCGCCAATCAGCAGCTTCCACCAGGACTCGTGCTTTAAAATGTTCAGCGCACTTGCCCAAAGCTCCGAACGGCCGGTGGTCAAAAGATCCAACCGTCCCCGCGTAATATAGGAAAGCTTTTCGTCCAGCCTTATGATTAGGCCGGCAATCGCGTCAATTTCGCGGAATTGCGGGATGGCCAGCAGTATGCCCAGTATCACGGCCGCCCCAGCAAAAGCGGCCAACAGTATCCCGACCGAGCGCACCCGATATTTTAAAACTATCATAAACGCCGCCAATATGGCCAGCGTCAAAATGGCGGACAGACTGGCCGTCTGTAAAAGCATCACGGTAAAAAGCGCAAGGAACACCCCGCGCAGCCAGAGCGGCAGTCCCTTCACCGTAACGGCGCAGATCACGCAAAGACTGTAGATCAGCCCCGCAAAGTTGGAGTCGCTCAGCGCACCGAAATTTCGGCTGACCTTTTGGGCGCCCGCGCCACGTATATTTATGTCCACCGTGTAAGCGTCGCTGGTCCACCCGTATATGCCGGACGCAACCGCCCCCAGCATGAACGCGAACAAAAACCTGCGCAGCAGCCTTTTGTCCTGTACGACAACGCAAATAACAAAATAAATCAGCACGCAGTCCACCAGCACATAGAGGCAGCGTTTAAGGTTGGTGAGGCGGGCAAGCGCAAAAAAGCAATGCAGGGCAAACACCAGCAGCGCCGGGAGGTGAACCGTCTGAAGGCGCAGCTTTGGAAAATCCTTGATCAGCCGCGCCACCAAAATCAGAGAATAAACTCGGTAGGCCGTGAAATTTCCCACCAGCAGCAGCCTATAGCGCAGATAGATAAAAAGCGCCGTGTACAGATAGAGATTATCGTCAAAAAGGCTTATGGCGGCAAAAAGCAGCAGCCCGACCGACGCAATGCCGCTCAGTTGGGGAAAAGGCCCCGGAATAAGGCAGCACAAAAAGCCCAAGGCAAAAGACACGTCGTAAAATCTGCGCTTAAGCAGCGCCCGTTTTTCCGAATCCTCAGCCGGAACCGCGCCCGCCAGCGTCTCAGCCTTTTCCACCTGTGCCGCCCCCTTTCCGTCGCAGTTTCTAACTCATTGTTCGTTTTGTTATACGATTTTTTCCAGCATGGCGTCGAACAAGGCGATTTCCTTTTCATTGCCGTAGTCCGTTTCCGCCACGCGCTTTTTCATTTCATATATGACTTCCGGCTTGGCCAGAAGATTTTTCAAGCCGCGGTACAGTCCCTCATCCGTATTGGGAAGCACCACGCCGTCTATGCCGTCGCGAATTTGCTCCCTGGCCGAGGCGTATTCCGTCACCACCGGCGCAAGGCCCATCATCATAGCTTCGGTCACCGCCATGGGCTTCCCCTCGTACCGGGATGGCAGGAAAAACACGTCGCACTCCTTCATATAGGGAATGGGGGTTTCCCGCGGGCCAATGGGGAAAATTTCTCCCTCCAATCCCGCGTCCGCAATCCACGCCCGGAGGGCGGGCAGCTCTTTGCCGCCGCCGACAATCAGCCATTTCACCTTATTTAAAAGGCCCTCGCGTTTGAGCCGCGCAAATGCGTCCACTCCACGGTCAAAGCCCTTGTGCCGA
>CANRHW010000052.1 GCA_947630525.1 uncultured Clostridia bacterium
ATGAATCAGCAGCTTACCTTTGAGCAAGCTCTCCGCACCCGTGAGTTTGAGCCCGACGCCCCCAACTACACCCCCCGCATCAGCGGCATAATGAAGGTCGACGGCAATTACAGCTACGCTCTTTCCATACTTAAAAGCGCCGGCGGCGATCCAAACTCCTGTCAGCGGTTCACTTTCAGCTATAAGGCCCCGCAAAAGGGCGTAGGCCACTTTATCCATACATACATGGGCGACGGCAGCCCCCTGCCCAGCTTTGAGGGCGAGCCCAAGACCGTTGAAATAACCGGTGATATCGACGAATTTACCGTTAACCTCTGGCAAGCCCTCAACGAGGATAACAAGGTATCTCTGTTTACCCGCTTTATCGACATCAGCACGGGCGAGTACGAAACGAGGATTGTGAATAAGAATGCGTAAATTAGTTGCGCTTATAACCGTAATATCAATGCTTTTGGCGTCCCTCTCCACGGCGGCGGCCATGCCCGATTTCGGGAGCGAGACCGTGGCGGAGGTGACCTATCGCATTGACGGCGTTCAAGTTACCGACGGCAAGCTTGCTCCGGGCAGTGTCCTTGCGACGGTGCAGTTTGTCAGTCCGTCTCCGGGTAAGTACATTGTGTCTTTGGGTAGGTACGACGGCGACGGCAGGCTGGCGGGATTTTTTGTTGATACCCAAGCCACCGCTTCAATTGGGGGCTATAACGCGGGCAGAGTCAAGCTTATGATGAATGTATCGGACGGCCTTGAGGACGGAGCTTATGTACGGGTGATAGTAATGGACGCCCTCACACTGGAGCCTGTTACCGTTAACGATTCCATGCTTGTTTATCGGGCTCCGGAAACCGATGTTAAAACCGCTTACGACGGTATTTACGAGCGATACTACACTCTTGACGGCGAGGGCGGCAGTATTGCCGTGGTACAGGACGGTTCAGTAAAAAGGCTTTCCGCCGCGGACGAGGGCACGCCTTTCCGCCTTAAAGATATGGGCGACGGCTGGGTAGGCTTTGCCGACGGAAAATATCGGCTTTATGACAACGATGGTACGCCTGGCCGCAGGATATACGGCTTTGGCTCCGAGACAATGCTGTGGAAGCTGATCCTCCACGGGGATAAGTACTATATACAAAACCATGACGGCTCCTATCTGGCCATTGAGGGAGAAGCCGTCGTGCTTCGGAGCGTGCCCTGCGACTTTACACTGACCAAAACCGGCGAGACTCCCTTTACTCTTGTGACCGCCACCGAGGGCTACAAGCTCCTGACCGATGCCCAAAGACAAAGGCTCACCGAGATATGCACCTCTCCCGGCGCGGTAGTGCTGCCTAACGGCTCCAACGGCAACAGTCTGCTGGACACCATGGAGGCGGCTTTTACCAGGATTTACGACAACAGAGACGCCACGACCCCCGAAGCGCAAAAAAGCGCCATTCTCGCGGCTATGCAGACTACGGCAAACTATAACTCCGCCGGGACAAACGAGATAAACGCCGTCACCATTACCGGCCTCCCCGGCGGGGACGCGAATATTTCTCAGTCCGGCCCTGTCAAGGAAAAGCTTTACATTTGGGACGCCGGGGATAAGGAGTACAACCGCCTTGACGTGACATATACCGGCTTTGGACACAGCCAGACCGTGAAATTCTACTACGACGAAACCGGCGCGGGCAACGTTCAAGCCGCGATACAGGCCCTTACCCGGTTCCCCTATGAGTACCGCCAGTTTATACAACAGGTGAATGTTTACGTCCCCGCCTCATCCTTCACCTATAACTGCGACGGTAAGGTGCTCACAGTAAGGGTGGCGGACAACACGGGCGTTGAAACTATGGTTCGCAACTTTGCCCACGAGCTGGGCCACAGCGTAGAATTTCTCGCGGGCGGTGCGGCCTATGAAAAGCCAGAGACCCACTGGTGCGGCAGCGATGAGTGGAAAAAGGCCATCGAGGACGACATCCTGCCCGTGTCAAAATATGGAAGTTCCAACAGCGACGAGGGCCTAGCCGAATTTGCCCGGCTATACTTCCAAGGCTGGTACAACCGGGATATGAGGATAGGCGTAAAGACCCTTTATCCCAACCGCTACGCCTCGTTTAATAATTTGTTAAGCAAAATAGGCATGGAGCCCTTATATTAAGAAAGGATGATAAAAATGAACGAAATGCAGCTTAAATACGGGTGCAACCCCAACCAGAAGCCCTCCCGCGTGTTCATGCAGGACGGGAGTGAGCTCCCCATAACCGTCCTCAACGGCAAGCCCGGTTATATCAACCTGCTGGATGCCTTTAACGGCTGGCAGCTCGTGCGCGAGCTGAAAATAGCCACCGGCCTCCCGGCGGCCACCAGCTTTAAACACGTTTCACCGGCCGGCGCGGCGGTGGCAACCGAGCTCAGCGACACCCTGAAGAAGATATACTTTGTTGACGATTTGGAGCTCAGCCCCATTGCCAGCGCCTATGCGGCGGCCCGCGGCGCTGACCGTATGTCGTCCTACGGTGACTTTGTGGCCCTTTCCGACCCCTGCGATAAGGCCACGGCCACCCTCCTGGCCCGCGAGGTCAGCGACGGCATAATCGCCCCCGGCTACACCGACGAGGCCCTGGAGATACTCAAAACCAAGCGCAAGGGCACCTATAACGTTATCCAGATAGACCCGAATTACGTTCCCGCGCCTATCGAGCATAAGCAGGTTTTTGGCGTGACCTTTGAGCAGGGCCGCAACGAGCTGGCCATTAATGAGGAGCTTTTGAGCAACGTCGTCACCGTGAACAAGGATATCCCCGCCGACAAAAAGCGCGACCTGATAATATCCCTTATAACGCTTAAATATACTCAGTCAAATTCCGTCTGCTATGTTAAGGATGGACAGGCCATTGGTATCGGCGCTGGCCAGCAGAGCCGCATCCACTGCACCCGTCTTGCGGGCAACAAGGCCGATATCTGGTGGCTCCGCCAGGCGCCACAGGTAATGAACCTTAAGTTTGTGGACGGTATCCGCCGCCCCGACCGGGACAATACCATCGACGTTTACATCAGCGACGAATACATGGACGTGCTTGCCGAGGGCAAGTGGCAGACTTTGTTCAAGGAAAAGCCACCCGTGTTTACCAAGGAGGAGCAAAAGGCCTGGCTGGCTCAGAACAAGGGCGCCTGCGTGGGCAGCGACGCGTTCTTCCCCTTTGGCGACAATGTGGAGCGGGCCCGCAAGAGCGGCGTTGAATATATAGCCCAGCCCGGCGGTTCTATCCGTGACGACAACGTTATCGAGACCTGCGACAAATACGGCATCGCCATGGCGTTTACGGGTATAAGGCTGTTCCACCACTAAGATAAGCGCGGGGGCAACCCGGACGGTTTCCCCGTTAGGCCCGATTACAATATTTGACAAAAATTGCGCGGCCCGTTCCATGGAGCCGCAAAAAGGAGTAATAAACATGAAGGTACTTGTCGTTGGCGGCGGAGGCCGCGAACATACAATATGCTGGAAGCTCCGGCAAAGCCCCAAGGTGACCGAGCTTTACTGCGCCCCGGGCAACGGCGGCATAGCGGAGATCGCCACCTGTGTGCCCATTAAGGCCACCGATATTGAGGCCATTGCCGATTTTGCCGAAAAGGAAAAAATCGATCTGACCGTAGTCGCCCCCGACGACCCGCTGGTTATGGGCCTTGTGGATTTGTTGGAGAGCCGCGGACTCCGGGCTTTCGGCCCCAGAGCCAACGCCGCCATTATCGAGGGCAGCAAGGTTTTCAGCAAGGAGCTGATGAAAAAATATCATATCCCCACCGCCGCATACGAGGTCTTTGACGATCCCGCAAAGGCCATGGAATATATCAAAGCCAGGGGCAGCTATCCCGCGGTAATCAAGGCCGAGGGCCTTGCTCTGGGCAAGGGCGTTATCATAGCCAAAGACGAGGCCGAGGCCGTCGCCGGCGTAAAAGAAATAATGGAGGACAAAAAGTTCGGCGACAGCGGCAATCGGGTCGTAGTCGAGGAGTTCCTGACCGGCCCGGAAATATCGGTGCTGGCTTTTACCGACGGCAAGACTATGCGGCCTATGGTATCGGCTCAGGACCACAAGCGGGCTTACGACAACGACCAAGGCCTTAACACAGGCGGCATGGGAACCTTTTCGCCCAGCCGCATCTACACTCCCGAAATGGAAAAGGAGTGCATGGAAAATATCTTTATCCCGACTATGAAGGCCATGAACGCCGAGGGCCGCACCTTTAAGGGCGTACTTTACTTCGGGCTCATGTCTACAAAGGACGGGGTTAAGGTCATCGAATACAACTGCCGTTTCGGCGACCCGGAAACTCAGGTGGTTCTTCCCCGGCTGGAGGGCGACCTGCTTGAAATTTTTGAGGCTATAATCGACGAACGTCTCGACGAGGTTGACATAAAATGGAAAGACGGCGGCTGCGTTTGCGTGGTTGCGGCCAGCGGCGGATATCCCGAAAAGTACGAAAGCGGCAAGGTAATAACCGGCGTTGAGGAGGCGGGCGCAATGGAAGGCGTGACGGTGTTCCACGCCGGCACGAAGCTGGACGGAGACAGGCTGGTCACCGCCGGCGGCCGGGTGCTGGGGGTTACGGCTCTTGCCGGCAGCCTTGACGACGCAATAAAGCTGGCCTATAAGGCTGTGGAGAAAGTACACTTCGACAAGATGCACTACCGCCGCGACATAGGCATAAAGAAATACTGATGTACAGTCTGCTTGATTTCCTGCCCCGGCGGCCTGTGAGGTCGGTATGCTTTACCGGTCACAGGCAGCTCCGCATGACGGACAGGCTCAACGACCGGCTGAGGGAGACCCTCGAAGCTCTTATAGACGAGGGCGCAAAGGATTTTTACGCCGGGGGAGCCCGTGGATGGGACGCCGTCTGTACCGGGATGGTATTTGCCCTCAGGGCCAAGTACCCGGACATAAGGCTGCACCTTATATTGCCCTGCCCCATAAATGAACAGGTTCGGGATGATGAGGGCCGGCGGCTCATGCGGAATATCAGCGAACGGGCGGACGATGTGGAGATACTGTCGCCGCGGTATTATGACGGCTGCATGAAAAAGCGCAACCTCCGCCTTGTGGAGGCCGCCGACTGCTGCGTGTGCTGGTATGACAGCTCCCGCTTTGCCAGTGGCACCGGCCAGACCGTAAGGCTGGCGGAGCATAAGGGCATAAAGGTCATAAATCTGTTGGAGTGAGAACCTCCGGCGTCTCGGTGAAAATATCTGACTAATTTTAATTATTGTCAAAAAATCACCTTTCCGCATATTATGTGGAGAGGTGATTTTTATGTGTAAATGCAACAACTGTTCTCCCGGACAGACTCCATACATTATCCGCCGCGGCGATACGCTCTGGGCGCTGTCCCAAACCTACGGTACGACGGTTGACGACATACTTAAGCTCAATCCCGGCCTTGTGGCGGAAAATCTGCAAATTGGCCAGCGGATATGTATTCCGTTTGTGCCGTCGAACTATCCTTCCTGCTCAACGGGCAACTATTACGTCGTGGGCAAGGGCGTGAACTTTAATACGATTGCCGCCTACTTTGGCGTAAGTACAGATTTGCTGTACAAAAATAACATGGGCATTGACCCGGACGCCCTTTTTGAAGGTCAGGTGCTCTGCATCCCCGTTGCTCCTTCGCCGGTGAAAATACAAATATCTGACGGCGTACTCACCGTTCGCCACAAGAACGGCGGCACAACGAGCTGCCCGGTCAGCGGCAGCTTTACCGGCAGCGCCTGCGTTATCAACAAACAGCTCGACATCGGGACAAGCGGCGCGCGCATCCTTGACCTGTCCGACGGAGGCGCCATTTCTGGCGAGGCCAGCAAGTATGGCGGAGTTGTCGTGGGCAACGCGGACATGGACGCGCTGTTTAACTTGACGCCGGTCGGCACCGAAGTCACGGGCTAAAGTCAGCCTTTGACGACGCGGAGCTTGCCTTGAATAACGCCGTGGACTTCGCCGCCGCGGGCGATGACGGCGCTCAGCTCCTTTGCCGCCCCGGCGGGGATGATCTCGCCGGGGATTAGCTGCGCCGTGCCGGGCGGATAAACGACCGCCTCCATGGCGCAAATTCTGCCGTCGGCCTCGGAAAGCGGTATCTCCTCCGATGGGGCCATAAAGGCCTGCCTTGGCGTCATGGCGGCCCGGCTCATGCCGGGAGCTATCGCCAGAGGTTTTGCCGGCGCCGCCGCTGAATTGATCTCGTCAACACAGCGCTTTAACCGCATAAGCTCGTCCGCGCGGTGCACGGAACTGACGATGCACACTATACCGCCGCCGTAGCAGCATTCCACGGAAATATTGTGTTTCATCCGCAGCTCCTCCGCGGCCGCGAACGGGTCGCCCACCGTGGGCAGCACAAGGCGGCATGGGTCTTTATATTTTACATAGCGGCCAGGAATATTGAGCTGGTCGGGGAAAACCTCGGCCACGTTTTCAGCGGCGGCGGTCCACAGCTCGCCGCCCTTTTCCTCCATGAGCGCCCGGGCGAAGTCCAGCGAGGCCATGAGTATATAGCTGGGCGACGAGGTTTGGTGCAGCCTCAGGGTGTAATCAAGCTTTGGAAAGCTCCCGTTTATGTGCATAAAAGCCGACTGAGTGAGGGCCGGCAGGGTCTTGTGAGCGCTGGTCACCACGATGTCGGCGCCAAGGTTCGCCGCCGCAGGCGGCAGCAGGGGGGACAGGCCGTAATGTGCCCCGTGGGCGGCGTCTACCAGCAGGGGCAGCCCATGACGGTGAGCTATGTCTGCAATGGCCTCCACGTCGGACGAGAGGCCGAAATAATTTGGCGAGGTTATGTATACCGCCGCCGCGTCGGGGTTGTCCGATATCGCGGCTTCGATGGCGGCGGGGTCGACGCCGCCCCACATGGCGCCGCCGGCCAAAAGCTCAGGCCGTACCCATACGGGCGCCGCGCCGCTTTGGATAAGGGCGGAAATAAAACTGCGGTGGCAAAATCGGTCGCAGATGATTTTTTGACCGTCGCCAACTACGGCAGTGACCATGGCGAGTATCCCGCCGGAGGAACCGTTCACAATAAACCGGGTGTCCTTCACGCCAAAAAAGGCCGCCGCCGCCCGCTGAGCCTCGGCAATAACGCCCGCCGGCAGGAAAAGATTATCGCTTTCGGGCACCTCGGTGGTGTCGATGCCGGCGATTGGGCCGAAGCCCGGCAGGGCCCTGCCGTCCATATGGCCGGGCATATGGAAGCTAAGCTGATTTTTTTTGTTTAACTCTATAAGGGCCGTATATAGCGGAGTGTACATATTTTGCCCCCAGTGCAAAAAAATATTGACATTTTCTGAAAAAAGCGTTAAAATATAATTAGAGGATAAAATCTTATTGGAGGTGTCATCATGGAAAAGAAGAACAACGGGGCCGAAAGGCTGGCGCAGCGCATGAACGATCGGGCCTATGCCGAGGCCTATGACGTTCCGGAGGATAAAATCCTGCTGGACGAGGACTACATTCAGGATGACGAGGATTTTGACAGGAATAAGGACGACGAAATTAAGGGAAGATAAACCGCTAAACAAACCTATGCCATGGGGAGCCGAACCGCGCGGCGCGCGGTTCGGCTCCCCTGCGCAAAAAAACCGTTCTATGTTTTTATAAAGGCTTGGCATTAGTTTCAAGGCTCGGTCACACGCCGAGCTTTTTATTCTCCGCCCATGCGCCGCGCCCATTCCGGGCCGCCCGCGTCGCAGCCCTTTGCCGAAAAGGCGCTTAGCTCGCCGTATTTGCCGAGCACCCTTATTATGCTGTCGAAAAATCGGCGGTTGATGCTGTAATATACGGCCTTGCCCCGGTTGCGGGTTTTTATCATATTGGCCTTTATCATTAGCGAAAGGTGATAATATGCGTTAGTGCCGGAAAATTTCAGCTCCTGCTCTACGTCCTTTATGGACACTTCGCCTCTGGCCAGTATCAGGTTGAGGATATCTATTCGGTTCTTTTCGGAAATTGCCGTGCCGAACACGTCCAGCTGCGGAACTTCGGTTCGCCGGCGCAGCGAGGCGAGCTGGGCTTCGTAGTCTTGTCCAAGCAGCAGCAAGGCGTCGCCGCCAATATGGAAAATGCGTATGACATTTTTTGCAAAGGTGCAGAAAGAAACGTAGACCGTGCCTTGAAAGCTCAGGTCAATTGGTTGGCCGCAGGCCGATATTTCCCGGGAAATCCGTTCCGAATTAAAGGCTTTTTTTAACTCGTCGGGCTTTTTCAAAACGTATTGGCCGGACTTGACCTTTTGGCCGCGTTTGAGCTCCGAAACGAGAATATCCAACGCCCGGTCCGGGTCTACCAGCAGGGAATAGAGAGCGCTTTTCATTCGATAATCGCAGCCGGAATTATTGATCGCGGCGCTTATCTCCCTCAATCCGTCCGGGAGCCTCGGGTCAGCGTTGACCCCGCCAAGCCAAAAGTCCAGCACGGCGGTTATCATTTCGTCAGTACCGGCAAAGACGTTTCCCGGCTCAAAGTCCGTCAGCAGCTCCGGCCCGTTACTAAAGCGGCAGCGGGTGATCAGGCTCATCCCGTCGTCGTTCAGCCGGAAGAAGGGCAGCAGTTCCTCCGGGACGGGGGAGATTTCGTCCCACAGCCGTTCCATAAATTCCGTATCCTCACGGGCCTTGTCGGTATTTACAAAATTTTCCAGGCAGTGCTCTTTGTTGAAATACAGCGCAAAGAGGAAAAACAGGTCATACCGCCGCCCGGGTGCGTCAACAAACTCTATCCTTGCCAACCTTAAGCCCCCTTTATCTGATTTTCGAGAGCAGAAGCTCTTTTATTTTCGCGTCTTTTTCGCAGAAGTTTTTTGCTTTGGGCGAAAGCAGCGTGACGCCGTTTTCCATTGGTATCAGCTTAAGTCCCAGCGCCGAAACGGGAGTTTCTTCCGCTTTGCCGAGCAGGGACTTTGCCGCCGCGGCCGGAATTACGAGCGCACCGTCCCTTTCAAAGGGCGCGGGCAGCTTTTGGCAGCCGTAGTAATAATAATTTTCACAGCCGGCTTTAAGGGCCAATTTGCCGCGCATATGGCGGCGGAGGTATGCCTCGTTGGCCGGGGAGCCGTCCACGAACCGCGCCGCCTCGCACATGGCCAGCAGAAAGGCCCCCACGCCGAAGTTGACCGTGCAGCCGCGGGGCGTAGCCTGCGTGGCGTTGGAGCCGATAGGCTGAACGTAGCCGACCTTACCGTCAGGTTGGAGCGCGATGTTTGACAGATAGCTGAGGGCCCTTTCGGCGGCGGGGAGATAGGTTCCCGCGTCAAGGAACCCGTAGTTTATGCCCCAGAACAGACCGTAGGTGAAAAAGCCCGTGCCGCTGGTTTCGTAGCCCATGGGATTTTCTTCGCTGAGGGGATAGTCCGCCAGCATTGACTGGGTCCAGAAGCCGTTGCCCTCG
>CANRHW010000053.1 GCA_947630525.1 uncultured Clostridia bacterium
CGGCGACATATTCTTGACCGATATTTCTACATCTGTATTTCCCCTACCGGAGAAGATGCTGTCCGCATTTGTGATGCTCAATCTGAAAGCCGGCATATCAATATCAAAGTCCGAGCACACAAGAGAGCGGTCGTCTCTGTTCTCGACAGCCACATCAACGCCGGATATCTCGGTTATGAATGACATGCCTTTTAGATATACCAACCTGAGAATTCCGTTCCCCGCCGTCAGGCAGTCTACCTGACTGAAGTTGGCGCCAAGATCGTCCGTGAGCTGCACCGGGGTCGTCCACGTTCCCTGGCAGAGCCTTTCCACAATGGGATCGCCCGCCGTCACCCGGCCCTTTTCGCCGTTTATATCCTCGGTAACGTTCCAGTCTATGAGTTCGCCGTTCTCGTCCTTTTCAGGATAGCTGAGCGGGTTGCCGCTTTCGTCAGTGAGGGGGCGCTCCAGCCATTTAAAGGTTTTCATTGTCAGGTGTATCTGCCGTTCGGAATAGTGATTTTCCGGCAGCGAGGCCTCGCTGCTCGATGGGTCTATGCCGTCCTTGACGCGGATACTGTCTTCGCCCCACAAAATGTAGACGTTGTTCCCGTCGCACCTCGCGGTGTATTCCGTAAAGGGGTTTTCTTTACTGCCGCTCACCACGGTTTCCTCGCCGGAATAAACGGGGTAATATTTGTTGATGAGGAATACCTCGGCGCCGTTCTTGGCCTTTGTGCTCACAAGATTATCCACAATACTGCTGATATTCACGGCGGCGATATTGTCCCCGCTGATATAATAGAGCCACCGTCCGTCAGGGGCGGATATCATTTTGAGGTGACTTTGGGAAAGAGCGTCGTTCGTGAGGCGCATAGCGGGATAGACCTTTTGTCTGTCAAAGCTGTAAAGCTGAACAAATATATCGCTGTCATCCGTCGTCTCCTCGTCGCCGTCAATGTCTACAAGGTAGGCCGAAACGGCAAATTCACCGCAGCCGATGGTTTCGTTTTCGAGAATTTTGGGGTCGGCGGAAATGGTCCTTATTTCAATTTCGCTGCTTTTCGGTTCTCTGCTCCAAAGGCCGTTGTAGGGCAGGGAGTCGTTCTTAACAAGAAGTTTGGCCTCGTTCACATAAACATATTTTGAAATATCGACAAATCTCTGGCCGTACCAGTCGTCCCCAAATACACGGGCCTGCTCCGGAGACAGGGCGTTATTCAAAGCGGAGAGGCTTTCGCCGGTGTATTCCTCCGCCCATTGATTTTTCTCAAAATCGTAAAACCTATAAGCTATCAGCGAATTTGGGTTGAGAACGTCGCCCACCGTCAGTTCACCGTCGGTCTCCTGATACAAGCTTTTGGTGTAGCTGATGACAAGGCCCTTTTTCCCGTTTTCCTCCCGGTATGCCACGGAGGCGAAATCGTCCCCGTAAACGTCGGAGGAGGTGGTTTTGGTTACGGACTGGACCTGACCGAAGGTCAGGGATTTTTTATCGAAGAACGAGCACTTTATGTTGCGGCTGTTGAGCCTGGCGGCCACATCGTCCATGTCGATGCCGGCCTCCTCGCTTGACCATACCACAAGGAAGCTGTCGTTCAGGTCAAAGACCTTCAGATTTGCGTCGCTGACGGACTTGCGGTCCACGGGCCGGGGCCACGACCAGGCGCCGTCCTGATATAGGGAGTAGTTAAGCTGCGTCCCTCTTTCATCGCTGTTCAAAAACAGCATCAAATGCTGCCCGGCGCCCAAATCAAGTATCCTTGGGGCCGCATAGGGATAGGCGCCGGTCTGAAGCTCGCGCTCTTTATGGCGTCCGTCATCCGCCAAAACCACGGCCGCATCAGGGGCCCAATCTCCGCGGTTGGCAAGATACAGCTTTTTATCGGTGTCCTCAGACGTTATTACGTCATATCTGTAGTCCTCGCCGGTATCCAGAAGAGAAGCCAGCGAGCCGGTGGCGAACATATCGAACTTTTCTTTTGCTATTTCCCAGTTCTTTTGAACAAGGCCGCCAAGTATGTCCAGCACAAGGTTTGCCGACAGAGTTACGTTGCCCGCGCCCTCGCCGGCGGAGGTGAATACCATGTCAAAATCGGCCTTGCCGTCCAGGGAAACAGCGGCAATTCTATCGCTGTATACCGCCGTCCCCACCGAAAGCTTCACGCTTGGGCGGACGATGAGTCTGCCGTGTATGCTCAGCCTTCTGTTTACTGAGGAGACGCCCAGCTTGGTAAGATCGATGGTCCCCTTGTCGTCCATATACAGGTAGTTGGGAGCGCCGGGGTTTTGGTAATAGGGCTCGACGGCCATCATTGTTGAAATGTCGCCGCTGAGGTCGCCTTTCACAAAGACCGGCATGCCTATCGGGGTCATATATTCGGCCTTTGCGCTGGCGGAGCCGTTAACATAGCCGGTTATGACAAAGTTTTTGAAATAGTAGCGGTTTGCCTTTTGGTCATAGCCCATGACCAGTTCCAGCGCCACATTCAAATCCGCGCTTAGGTCCGAGGTGATGCCGACCTTGCGCTTGCCGTTTTTATCATTCTCGTCCACAGCCTCTTTCGCCACGTCCGAGGCGTTGTCCTTTAGTTCGTCGTCGTCCGCCTTTTGGGCCGAGGTTTTGTCGCTGTCGGCCAGTTTTGAAACGGAATCAAGCTTTTCGGCTTCAAGCTCGACGGCTTCGGAGTTGGAGACTGAGCCCTTACCCTGAGGCCCGGCGTAGTTTTTGGAAAAGCTGGTCTTAAAACCGTAGCTGATAATTCTGTCGTTATTTTCCTCGGTCCTCACCAAGCCGGCGGATTCAAGTGCGTCGGTGGCCGCGGAATCCAGCCCGGCTACCAGGCCGAGATCAAATACGGCGTCAACGCTGCCCATGAAATCGATAACAGGATTTAGCGGCGACCGAAAAGAGTTGATAATATTTATTACCGAAAGCTTGGGCTTATATTCCATGCCCACATTGTGGGGGATATAGTCCATGCCCCTCTGGTCGTATACGCGGATAACAAGATAGTCGCCCGGCGCCACATTCTCCGTGGCGGGGTTAAAGCTGTAGTTGTATGCGTCGGGATCGTCCTTGTTCTTCGCAAGCAGCGCGGGGTCCTTTACCTCATAGTTGTGGCTATCCTCGTTCAAGACGGCGGTATACCTTTTTTTGAGGGTGCCGTCTTTGCTGTGACGTTCCACATCCACCTTGCCCACCGTAGCCGTTCCGGGCAGCAGCTCGTCTATTTTAAAGCTGTACAGATGGCGTTTATCTTCGTTGGAAATGGCAAAATCGTCAATGGGTTCAAGGCTCGTGCCAGTAATTCGGTAGGCGTTGAAGTCCCTGACGTTAAAGGTGTTGTACTCGTCAATGATAAATTCCACCGCGCTGCGGTTGACCGTCACATCGCCGGAGTACACCTTTCCGCCGTAAGCCAGGGCGGAGGTATAGGTCTCGCCCGGTTCAAAGTTTGGTGAGGTCAGCGACCAACTGCCGTTTTTATCCGTTCTGTCCATAAGTCCGCCGGCTGTGACGGTTGCTCCTGTTATGGGAATTCTGGTCTTTTTGGGCCGGGGCTTTGAATTTTCAATAACAGAGCACGTTTCGAGCTGTACTCTGCCCGAAAGAGTGTTTTTGATAAGCGAGCTGTTTTGGGGCTTGGGAACAATGTTGAAATAGAGCAGCGCGTTCCCCGTAAGGGAGGGTACGTAATCGAAAGCGTCCCCGGCATAAACGCCCTTATTGACAACAGAGTAGTTTTGCCCAAGGGCCTTTATCTCTCTGTCGGAAAGTATGCCGTCGCGGTTTGTATCGCCGGTGAAATCCTGCCACTGGAATTTGAAGCCGGATTCGGAACTGTTGTTAAAGCTGCCGATAAACTTGTACGCGCTGCCCGCCTTATACGGAGATACGACTATCTCATCACCCCGCAGGAGGCCGTCTTTATCGGTTTCTTTATATTCCGCCTTGTTGCTGACGCTCTCGTCGCCCAGATATAACACAAAGCCCTTGCTCTGATCGTCCGCATTGCCCGACCTGGGATTTACGGCAACGGTGATCGAGGACTTCTGATATACGGCTTCAAGGACGTTATGGGTCTTCGGCGGGGAGAACAGCAGCTCTCCCCCTGACGGCAAATCCTGACTGGCGGATATTTTTTCCCAATCGCTCGCCGTGTTGTATACGGGAGAAAAAGTTCTGTAAAAATCGTTGGCGGCCTCAATGGACATCTCCGCCAGCGAACGCTCTATCTCATCGGAGGTGACCTTCGCGGCGCCGTCGTTTACACAGCTGCCGTCAAAACCGCTGACAATATCGTCGCCCTTGTCGGATACGGATATACGGAGCTTATCCAAAAGGCCGGTCATTACGGTCTCCTCGTTTTTAAAGGTTCCGGGGGCGAAGGAGGATTTGCTCTCATCGATTTTTATTGTAGTAAAAGCGGTTTTCTGCTTATATACCGGGAATATACGGTAGCAGGGGAAGGTCTCGCCGTCGTGCTCAACGTTGAGCCTGGCCACGCTTCCGATGGGCTTGCCGTCAACGTCCTTGAGCATACCGCTGTAAAGGTCCTTTATGGAAAATTCGGTACCTTTATAGTAATAATATTTCTTGTTCGCCCCGGACACGGTTTCAAACTTTATGCCCCAAAGGTAAACCTCGTCGCGGAAATCCGCCGGCACATCCATGGCTTCAAGGCTCACCGTGTCATCGTTATAGAAGAACTTTGTTTCCGTAGCATCGCTTTCGCCCTTAAACTTCAGCTTGCCGGCAAGAAAGAGTTCTCCATCGTTCTCAAAATTTGTGGGAGAGGTGTATATCTTCCGCTGAATTTTCGCGTCATCATCCCAGAAGCCGATCTGCACCTCTATGGGAAGGTAGTAGAGCTTAACGGCACGCGAAAAAATGCCGTATGCCTTTTGGTTATAGCCGGAAACGGAAGTGGAAAACGTGATGGAGCTGGAGCTTCTTTCTCTATCGTCCAGGGTGAAAGTGTCCGTTTTTACACTATATTTGCCGTGGTGCGAGGCCTTCACTTTCCCTCCGACGGAAATGACATTGTCCATATCGTCATAATAACCGCTGCTGCCCTGCCAGCCAAAAAGCCACCACCGGGTGTCGAACCAGGTGCCCCGGGAGGCCTCCTCGCTGGTGACCGAAAGCTTGCCCACCATGGAAAGGTCCAGCTCGCTGGTGACAGATGAGGTTCGGTTATAGGAGGAGATTGGTAAAAAGTAGTGGTCGTCGCCGCCGCCGGTTTCCACAAGCCCCTGCTGCGAGGTGGGTTCGAGCGTTACGGTGGCCGTACGCGTCCAGGGGTCACTTGCCATTAGAGCGACGTCCTCGGGCGCAGTTTCCACGGCGCCGGAGCCAAGGCGGCGTATATTCACTGTCGCGGCTTCGTCAGAGCCGTCTATGTAAACACTAAAGCTTACGTCATCAAGCAGCGGGTGCTTTTTTATAGGGATTTCTATTTTGCGGTACTGCTGGCCTGGAACAAAGGTCAGCTCGACGGCGAACCCATCATAGAATTCGCCCTCCGGGGCGGTGCCCTCGGCGGAAGAAACCGTGGCCGTGGCGTAACGCGAAATTCCCGTTTTACGCTGCAGCGTGAGTTCGGCGGTGAGACTGTCTTTCTCCACGCTCACCTCGGATTTGGCAAAGGCAAAGGTTATCTCCTCAGGCTCCTCATTGTCCTTTATGTTCATAAAGCCGGTGGGATTATCGCCAATGGCGCCGTCCACGGGGTCAAGGAGCGCAAAAAGCACCTGCTCGTCATCCTCGCTGTCGCTGTCGTCTATAACGTCGAATTTTATCTTTTTCATGTACTCGCCAGCCTTAAATTCAAGGGTGTATTCCACGCCCTCTAACTGACGGTACATTTCGCCGTAAGCCTGTGAAAGAACGCTAACATCGCCGGCGTCGGCCTCGCGCCAATTCGTATATTCCGTTTTTGCGCCCGTAAGTATCTCCTTGGCGCTGCGCATATCCTTGCCGGGGGCGCTTTGGGAATTTTCGGCCTGCGAAGAGTCGTCGGCCGACGACTCACCCTCGTAATAGAGAGAATCTGCCTTAGAATTAGCGGACAGAGCTTTGCTGAAAACGGCTCCCGGGATTTTGAGAATATAGTCTTCGCCGTACCGGGCGGTCATATCTATTGCCTTGAATACTACGCTGGCGGCTTTGTCGGTATTCCCGCGCCGTACCACGGCAAATTCCGCTTCCCGGACGTCTTCGCTTGTTTCCATCCTTGGCGTCAAAAAGTCAAACATTCCCTCCGGGTATTCCGCTTCATCCACCGAAGAAAGCAGAGTTTGTCTTATTTCCTCCTCGGCGGTTCCGTCTTCGGCAAAAACAGGGACAGAGGCCATCGCCATAACGGCGGCCATGGCCATTGCGCCCGCTCTTTTCAGGGTATTTCTTTTAAGCATAATTCTTCCCTCCCTTATTTTATGTATTTTCGTAAAGAGCCGAAAAACATATTTTATTCACCGACTTCGTGCAATTTCATCAATGTAAAAACCGTTCGGCCAAACGCGCTTACCGTGAATAAAATTTTGTTAAGGCTCCAATATTTCCGCCTCGGCCGCCTGACACAGTGGGGTCAAGTTTTTGACATCGTCCCAGACAAACACCCGAACAATGGCGGCGTTTTCGGCCGGGAGCGACGCCGTGAAACTGCCGCTTATGGCAGTTGCTCTGACCGCGGCCGTCATACGGCCGTCACCTGTATATGCCGCGGCATAGGCCGGCGCCCCGTCCGGAACCATTTCGGTCAGGAAATTCACCGCCAAACGGTCTCCGTCCTTCACCGCGTTAACATAGGCTATGCCCGGCTCCGTCCGTTCAGTTTGCTTTACATAAATATCGGCATCGCCGGAAAATACCGTCGTATCGTCTACGGGTACGGTCATGTCCGGGTCAAGATAGAAACCGTCGATAACATAGCCGGAGCTTGGATTTACCGCGTCAAAATCAGGGGCGGACCCTTTCTTAAAGCGCTGCGAACCCAGAACGTCGTCCCCGCTCACAAATATAACGTCGCAGAGCTCGTCGGAAAATATTGCGGTCAGGTCCCTATCGCCGGTCACATCAAATCTGAGGACGGGCTCGGCGCTGACAAGGCGGCCACCCTCGTACCAGCCGAGAAATCTTTCGCCGTCCAAAGGGGAAGCCGTCAGCCCGGCCCATTCGCCGGTGTGGAGGCTGCCTCCGCCGGTCACGTTGCCCGCGCCTTCGATTTTTGCTTCAATGCTGAAGCTGTCATCCTCGTCCAGCGCTTTGAGCGAGACGGGGCCGCCGCCGTTGTCCTCAAAGGTGTATTCTCCGTCGCCGTCAGTCATGACGGTAGCTATGCCGGTAAAAATGTCTCCGGCGTCAACGTCGGCGGTGTAGCTCACAATTTCAGTCACTTCGCCGGGATTGTTCTCCTGAACGCTGTAGCTCACCCGGCCGTCGCTTTCCGAAACGACCCTTGTGGTGTACTCCCCGTCCACGGGGATATATACGACCGCCTGACCGTTTTCGTCGATATAGGACAGCAGGCCATTTGGTATTTCATGGATTTCACCGTCGTATACCGCAGCCACCAACTTGCCATTGCTGTCATAAACCTCCAGGTCGTCGACAGTCTTGCCGGGACTGCCCGAATTGAGCCCGAGGCTCCTTGCGCCGCCGTCTTTGGCGTTGAAATAAACCCTGCGGGTGCTTCCGTCATACAGGTCATTCCCGCTTATGGCGTCGAGCCAGGCAAGGCAAAGCTCCGGATAGTGGGCGGCGCCCAGCTTGTCGGCGTTTGAATATATCTGTATCAAATCGGTAAGACCTATGTCGTAAATAAGATCCGTGAGCAGTTTTAGCGATTCGCCGCTCACCGGCTGCTGTATGCCGGCGGCCCAAAAGGCCTCTGTCAGAGAAGCCCGAAGCTTGCGGTATTCGCCGAGGTCTCTGGTAGATTTTCGGAACAAGCTCCAAATCGTATCTCCAATGACATATAGCATACCGCCCCGGCGGGACATGGCCTTGTTAAGCCCACCTATGAAATCCGCCGCCTTGCCCTCGCCTATGATGTTTTCGCCTATATCGACGAAAAGCTCCTGATATTTTTGGGCGTAGTTTGAAGGGCTGCCAATGATTTTTGCGGCTTTGTCCAAAATGGAATCCAAAGTAACTCCCTGGGTTTCAAAGTTTTCAAGATTGTATTTGTCTTTTCTGTACTCCTCGGAGCAGTATTGGTCATATTTAGTCCTCATGGCCATAGACAACCGCTTGTATTTGTCCGGGCTCGTCCAAAGCTTGGAGGGCAGGAAGAGTGTATTGCCCCTTCGCCAATAGCCCCATTCCTCCATAACCACCTTGGGTACGGGGTCATTGTAGTTCACGATGCTGAATATGTTGCCGTAGAGCTTGTCGTTGCCGTCAAAGCGGACGCCCGCCGGAGTTTCAAAGCAATAGGCGTATATATTTTCGGGCAGGAGGTTCACTTCGCCGCCAAGGATACCGGGCTCTTCGTCGAGGCGGGCCGCCGTGACGTTAGTCGTGGCCGCCGCGCGGCTGAAGCCGGTTATCCAAAGCTTTACGTTGCCGGTGATGTTTTTACCTTTGATATATTCCTGCAAAAAGCTCACTACCCGACGGCTGGCATTTCTAAACCCCTCATGCAAATCTTCCGTCCCTATGCGGAAATTCCCGCCCCATTCGTTTTCATAGTTAGCGCCGCGGACGCCAACGGCGATAAGAGTATAATTACCGTCGGAATATCTGACCCGCTTGCTGGCGGCCGAGACCGCTATGGAGTCCGACTTGGGCTTTTTCATGTAGTATTCATTGTAGGCATAATCGCTAAAGCCCATTTGGCGCATGAGGCTGTAAGCGTTTCTGTACTGGCCGGAATAGTCTATATCGCCGTTGGCGTTCTTCTTAATCACACCGAAGGCAGCCATGGCGAGCCTCAAAGACATTTTAGACAAATCGTGATTGTAGTCGTAGGCGCTGCCTGAAAAAAATACGTCGTTGTAATAGAAATCGAATTTGTGCGAATAATTTTTACGGTTCGACTCAAATTCAAAGAAGCCGGTCTTTGTTTGGGGGAGGCCATAGGTATCGTCGGTCCTGACCGGCCCTTCATAATATATCGCGGGTTCGGCGGTTTCTACCGTAAAACCGGGCACTGACAACAGCGTCAGCACCGCGCATAAAATCATGGCCAGCAGTTTTTTTGTTCTCGTCATGCTTTTCCCTCCCGAAACTAAACTATTTAAATTTATTTTACCATTTATTGCGGCTCTTTGCAACAATTTTTTTAATTAACAATTTTCCAATTTTTGGTGAGAGGGAGCGTACGGCCAAATCAGCTCCGTCCGTATAAAAGATTTGACATATGATAC
>CANRHW010000054.1 GCA_947630525.1 uncultured Clostridia bacterium
CCCTGCTGAAAAGCAACGGATTTAAGTGGGCACCGTCACAGGGAGCGTGGCAGCGGCAAATCACAGCCAACGGGAAATGGGCGCTCAAAAGGGTTGTCGATAAATTAAAAGAGATGGAAAGGACGATGTATAGTGAGGCCGATTGAGTTGGTTGAAAACCCAAAAACAAGCGAGTTTTACCCTACGCCCCCGGAACTCGCAAATAAAATGCTGGAAGGAGTAGATTGGAAGCTCGTAGATACCGTTCTTGAACCGTCAGCCGGGAAAGGAGACATACTGAAAGCGTTGGCAGAATACGACAAGAGAGGATACTACGGACGATCTGCATTGGATGTTGACTGCATAGAGATAGACCCAAACTTAAGGCAAATTTTAAAGTACAACTTCTCGGAAGAAAGGGATTACTACATCCAGGAAAAGATGAGGGAAATTGAGAGGGGTAGGATATATGACAGAAATAAAGATGACTATGATTACAGCGTTGGTACAGCTGAGGAATATGCCTTACTTGAAAAAGAACACTATAGATTTTTTGAAAATGGCATCCACATTGTCCATGATGATTTTCTGACGTTTAAATCGTACAAACGATATAGCCTGATAATTATGAACCCTCCATTTTCAGAGGGCGATAAACACTTGTTAAAGGCGCTCGACATTCAGAAAAACGGAGGAAACGTTATCTGTCTTCTGAACGCAGAAACCATCAGGAACCCTTACACGGAGACACGGAAAGCCCTCGTCAAAGAACTGGACAGGCTTGAAGCTAACATAGAGTATGTAGAAAATGCCTTCCTTGACTCGGAACGAAAGACAGATGTTGAGGTTGCCATAGTAAAGGTACATATCGAAGAACCAACCGAGGAAAGCGATATTTGGGAAAAGATGAGGAAAGCGGAGCGGTACGACGAGCCGGAAAAAGATGTTCAAGACTTGGAAGTGAGCGACTATATCAAGGCGGCAATAAGTCATTTTAACATGGAAGCCAAAGCCGGGATTGAACTTATCCGGCAGTACAGAAATTTAAAGCCGTACATAATGTGCGATCTTAACCCAGACAAAAAAGACCCTTATTATCGAAATGATTGTACTTTAAAACTCATAGGTGCCGGAGACACCAATGAAATAACAGTTAACAAATATATCAAATCAATACGAGGTAAATATTGGAAAGCATTGCTAAGCAACGATAAATTCACCAGCAAACTGACAAGCAAGTTGCGCAGCGAATATTACGAACGGGTGAGTGAGTTAAGAGAATACGATTTCGACGAGTTCAACATAAAGACGTTGGTTGCTGATATGAACAGCCGGGTAAAGAAGGGCATAGAAGACGAGATAGGAGTTATGTTCGACAGGCTGACGGAAGAGCATACCTGGTTCCCAGAGTGTTCCAAGAACAGACACTATTTCGACGGATGGAAAACCAACAAGGCCCACAAGATAGGGAAAAAGGTTATTATACCCACTTATGGAGTTTTTTCAGAGTTGGATGGATTGCCAAGAGTTTACGAGGCGTACAAGGTCTTGTCTGACATAGAAAAAATACTCAACTATTTTGACGGGCACATGACCGCTGAGGTTGACTTAGAGAGGCAGCTACAAATGTGCTTCAAGAATGGAATTACGCAGAAGATACAGTTGAAGTTTTTCGCAGTCACATTCTACAAAAAGGGGACGGCGCACATAGTGTTTGATTGTCCAGAGCTGATTGAAAGGTTTAACATCTATGCGGCAAGACAAAGAGGTTGGCTTCCTCCGAGCTACGGCCAAAAGGTTTACAAGGACATGGACGACGAAGAAAAAGCAGTCATAGATAGTTTTCAAGGAGAAGCAGCGTACAACACTGTAATTGAAAAAGCAAATTATTTTCTTGCGCCTGTTGTGGGTAACAATGTATTAAAATTGGGAAGTATGTAAGATAAAAGACATTACAACAGAGATTATAAAACGACCAAAATCCCGAAGCTAACGCTTTTTTTAGGATTTTATTTCCGGGGATTTCCGGGGAGAAAAAACCCGAAAAGGAGAGAAAACGGGCGGAAACGTACAAAAACGCCACACAATGATACGCCAAAAAGAGACCTCTAAAATGCAAATGACTAAAATCTACAAAATTATTTCCGGCACGAAAACCATAGGTGAACAGCATTTCCGAGCCAAAAACGACACCTGAACAGCATTTCCGAAGAGAAAACGCGTACAGAGAGATGTTTCCGGGGAGAAAAAGACACGGAAAGGAGCCGGAAACCCTTAAAGAAAAGTAAAGTAAAAGTAAAGAAAAGAACTCTCTCTTATATATTAGGGGGGAGCACACCGGCAAACACAGCTCCAATCAAGAACAGATAAGGAGCTGGTCCACAGTATGTACTATTGGGAACACGTTGAAAAACCATCAGAACGCGATATGTCCTTTATGATAAATCTCAGTGACTCGCCACTTGCCAAAGACACCAAAGAAGCGATTGAGTTAAGTGATGTTGATGAGGCAGAGAAGAAAGCAGCCGAGATACTCCGTTTGATTGAAGATGAAGAACTCAGAGGCAGAGTAGATCAGGTTATGGGCATCATCGCCGGAGCATATGAAAAACTTGGATTTTGTACAGGATATACAGTGCACAAAAACGGAGCATAATTGCCAAACAATAGTCCCCAATTATGATATCTTTACTGGCCCAATTCTTCAGTGCCGATATCGTTTAGGACACTTTTTGTGACCTCGTCAGGCATGGCGAAGCGCTGGCTAAGATACCTCATGCTGGCGCTCATTTCGCCATTGGGGCCCCCATATGGCAAAATATAAAATTATGCGTAAAAATTAACTGTCATCGTGTCGCCAAGGATAGTTATATCCCGAACAAAAGAACGAACAACGAGGGATATGTCCGCAAATGAAGCGAGTTCGTCTGTTAACAGCTCGTAGAGCGAAAGCTCCCGAAAGCAGCCGGGTTTTTGAATTGAGGAAAGCTCTCCTTCAAGTTCGGTTATTTCGACTTCTATTCGCGACTTGGCCGAGCGGTATTCCTCGATAGTATACACACCGGTTTCGTAAGCTTCTTTTATTCGGTCAAGCTTGCGGCGGGAGGCTGAAATGAAGTCGAAAACGTGAGAGGCATTGTTCCGTTTTTCGATTATAAAAGCGGGGATATTTCCAGTGTAGACGTATATGGCACGCAAAAAATTCTTTTCAATAATATTGAGCCGTGCGCCGTTTTCCCCGGAACAGCTCCCACGGTTTTTTCCCGTGCAGTAAAAGTAGCCGCGGCAATTGACCATTGATGCGCCGCAAAGGCCGCATCGGAGAAGACCGATTAGCCAATGCGACGGTGAGGCGGCCGCGCGAGGTCTGCGTACATAAAACGAGGACAATCTGTTTTGAACAGTTGACCACAGCTCCGGTGAGATTATAGGCCGGTGGCCGCCTTCCGAAATAATTAGGCCGGGCGTATGAAAGTCGCGCCCGGTTTTGCCGTTGGGATTCCATCGGATTTTACCGACATATACCGGATTGTTCAGCCAATATTCAAGGGTTCGTTTTTCAATTTTACTTCCGCGGTGAGTGCGGATATTGGCGGCGTTAAGTGTGCGCAGTATGGCGGACAGTGGTTCGCCGGCTGCAAAGCGGCTGAAAACGGACACTATGATTTCAGCTTCGCTATTCACAACCTGGAGTTGTTTGTTTTCCAACCGATAGCCAAACGGGGCAATGGAAAGAGGTTCGCCTCGGCGGGCCCTTTCAGTCATTCCGCGGCGAACCTCCTCGGCCAGATTTATACTATAATATTCGTCCATAGCTTCAATGAGAGCCTCGATAAGAATGGAAATGCTGTCCTCGCCGAGGGATTCGCTTACTGATAGCACCTCAATTCCAAGTTGGCGGCGCAGAAGTGTTTTATAAACGATGCTGTCCTGACGGCTGCGGGCAAAGCGGCTGAATTTCCACACGAGGATCGCGTCAAATGGCTTGGGCATTGCCTTCGCCACGGAAATCATTTCCATAAAGGCCGGACGCTTTTCAGCCTGTCTGCCGCTGATGCCCTCATCAATATAAATATGTTCATCCGAAATTTCATAACCATTTCGCAATGCGTAATCCTTTATCATGCGTAGCTGACTTTCGGGGCTGTATTCTATCTGGTCTTCGGTTGAAACGCGTATATATGCTGCCGCGTGGCGCAGTTTGACCGGCATAGATACCTCCATTTCATAATTGATTATTACATGGTATTATATAAAGCCTAAAATAATTCCGCCATATGCAAACGAAGAGGCCCATACTCTGTGGGCCTCTTCGTTATGTATAAAAATGTTTGGGTTTAATCAACAGCAAGAGCCTGAATAAAGGTTATGTCCTCAATATTGATGCCGCGCTTGCCAACGCAGGTTTCTTCAAAAGGAACATATTCCTTTGAACTCTCAGTTTCATAATTGCGGGATGTCTGCATTGGTTCGTTAAAGTAAATGGTATCGCCTTCGTAGCCCACAGCTACCATGGTGTGGGGATAATCCGCATAACGGACAAGCACGCCGGCGGGATTGCGGTCAATAGCCTCTTTAAGCGCGTTGACGGCGGATTCTTCATCGTCGCATTTAACTTTTGTTCCGCCGGAATTGGGGTCACGGCCACCGTAGTAAGCGCTGCTTTCGCTAAGGGCAGGTATAAATTTTACGTTAAATTTATCAATTATATCCCAATGATTGCAATAGGAGCCGTTGCCGCTTCTTTCAATATTGACCTCAGCAACATCGTCAGGAGTTACCGTTTTGCCCGTTACATCGGAAATAACCATAGCATAGCTGGTGACCCAGCAATAGCCGCTGCCGTAATTGGGGAGCTGCCAATCAGCCTGATTTTGGAAATAGAAAGTGTGACCGCTTTCACCGCCGCTATAGCTTTCTTTGCCGCTATAACTTTCTTTCCCCAGGTTAATGGTCTGATTTTCTTCATCCCAGCTGACGGCTACGCCAAGAGTTTCCGCTACGGTTCTAAGTGGAACAAAGGTCGTATCGTCCACAAGCAGGGGAGCCACAGGGAGAGAAACGAAATCAGGTTCTTCTTCATACTCAGTGTCGCTGACAGTCATTATGTCATAACCTATTTTAAGAACAACAACGGTGTCGTCCTTTTTAATCTTGACGCTGTCAGTATTATTAGTCCAGTCGACTTTGCAGCCGAGCGCTGAAGCAAATGGCCTCACTTCGACCATAGTAACGTTGCTGTAGACAACAGGGGAGTGGGTAAAATCAATCCTTCTGCCGTTTGCCATAATCTTGACTTCCGAATCGGCGGCCATTACTGTAGCCGAAGCGAAGAGCATGGTTATTGCCGCGGCAATGACGGATACTATCAAAAGGATTTTCCTGTGCATTGCGCATTTCCTCCCTGTTAATTTAATCGTATGAATTGATTATAACACAATTATTTCAAAATAGCAAGTGCTTTTTTAAAATAATTGTAACATTTTCTTAATATTAACAATTTGTTCATAAATTGAATAAACCGTCAAAATGGCGGAGGATTACCATTTTGACGGTCGTATGTCATCTTATGCCGTCTTTCAGACTTTTTACAAATTCTCCGACGGGAGCCATGCTGTCGCGGCCGAATTTTTCCACTATTTTGACAATTCCGCTGCCGACTATCGCGCCGTCGCAATAAGAACTCATCTTGCGAGCCTGCTCGGGATTGGATATGCCAAAGCCCACGCAGTAGGGGATTTTAACGCTCTTTTTGATTTCGCCGAAAAATTGGTCGAAATCAGTTTTAAATTCGCTCCTCGTACCCGTGACGCCAAGAGAGGATACACAGTAGAGAAAGCCCTCGGCGGATGAAGCGATATCCGCTATCCTCTGATGTGAGGTCGGCGCGACGAGACTTATAAGGCGAACGTCGGCCCCCTTTGCGTAGCTGTCAAGTTCGTCCTTTTCCTCGTATGGCAGGTCGGGAACGATAACGCCGTCTATACCGGTCTCTACGCACAAATCAAAAAATCTTTTTGTACCAAATCGATATATGGTATTCACGTACATCATGAGCAGTAGCGGGATGTCCGTTTCTTTCCTGAGCTCCTTTACGAGACCGAAGATTTTTACAAGCGTCACTCCGCCCTTTAGGGCCCTAAGACTGGCCTTTTGTATTGTTGGGCCCTCAGCTATGGGGTCGGAAAAGGGAACTCCAAGTTCGATCAGGTCCGCGCCGTTCCTTTCCATTTCAAGCACAAGTTTTTTTGATGTATCAAGGTCAGGATCGCCGGCGGTGATAAAGGTGATAAGCGCCTTTTCGCCTTCCAGGTCACGGAATTTTTTGTCTATCCTATTCATTTAAATCAACTCCTCTGTATCTCGCCACTTGAAAAACGTCCTTGTCGCCACGGCCGGAAAGGCAGATAACAATGGACTGATCTTTCCTCATAGTTGGCGCAAGCTTCATTGCCGCCGCAACCGCGTGCGCGGATTCTATAGCGGGGATAACGCCCTCCTTGCGCGAAAGATATTCAAATGCCGATACGGCCTCTTCATCGGTTATGTCCACATATTCGGCCCTGCCGATGGAAGCCAGATAAGCGTGCTCAGGCCCGATGCCGGGATAGTCAAGACCGGCGGAGATGGAATAGACCTCGTCTATCTGTCCTTCGTCATTCTGTAAAAATATTGACTTCATACCGTGGAATATGCCCATACTGCCTTTTGCCATAGTGGCCGCGTGCCGGGGAGTATCTATGCCGTCGCCCGCGGCCTCGGCCCCGATTAGGCGGACGCCCGGTTCCCGAATAAAGTCATAGAACGCGCCCATTGCATTGCTGCCGCCGCCGACGCAAGCTACTACCGCGTCCGGGAGTTTGCCCTCGGCTTCAAGCATTTGGGCCCGGGTCTCCTCACCAATACATTTTTGGAAATTGCGAACCATTTCGGGATAGGGGTGCGGGCCCATCACTGAGCCGATAAGATAGTAGGTGTTTTCAATATTCGTGCTCCAGTCCCTCATGGCCTCGTTTATGGCGTCTTTCAGTGTGGCGGTGCCGCTGTCAACGCCGGTGACCGTCGCTCCGAGGAGGTTCATGCGGTAAACGTTCAAAGCCTGGCGCTCCATGTCGGTGCGGCCCATGTAGACGTTACATTCCATGCCAAAGAGAGCGGCGGCGGTGGCGGTAGCCACGCCGTGCTGGCCGGCGCCGGTCTCGGCGATTATGCGCGTTTTACCCATGCGCTTCGCCAAAAGGATCTGCCCCAAAACGTTGTTAATCTTGTGCGCGCCGGTGTGGTTAAGATCTTCCCGCTTTAGATAAATTTTTGCCCCGCCGAGCTCCTCAGTCATTCTGCCAGCATAATAAAGCATGGATGGGCGGTTGGCGTAATCCCGGTACAGTTTGTTGAGTTCGGAGTTAAATTCCGGGTCGTCCTTATATTTGTTGTATGCTTCGTTAAGCTCGTTGACGGCGTTCATTACCGTTTCCGGCACGTATTGACCGCCAAAATCGCCGAAGCGTCCTATTTTGCTCATCTATATCGTCCTTTCAGTTTATTCATTATTTCACCGAGTTTATCTTTGCTTTTATACCCGTCCACCTCAAAGCCGCTGGAAATATCAATGCCGTAAGGCTGTACGATGGATAATATTTCGTCCAGATTTCCGGCGTTAATGCCTCCGGCAAGGTAAAACGGTTTTTTCGGCCCGGCGGCGATGATGGCGCCAAGGTTGATTTCTTTCCCTGTACCGCCGTATTCCCCGGGAACAAAGCTGTCGTAGAGAAGCATATCGACCGGCAGCTGTTCGGCCTTTTTTATATCCTCCGGCTTACGGACGCGGACGGCCTTCCATATTTCACCGTCAAAGCGCTTGCGCAGTGCGCGAATATATTCCGCGGTCTCATCGCCGTGCAACTGTACCGCGTCAACGCCCGATATTTTTGAGGTAGCGACGAGCATACCTATGGGCGAATTGACAAATACGCCCACTTTTTTTATGCCTGCCGCAAGCCCACGGCACAGTTCACGAACGGATGTGGGGCTTACGTACCTCCGTGTGGGCGCGAAGATGAAGCCCACGCAGTCCGGCATGACCTCGTTTATCATCTCTATATCTTCATGACGGCGCAGGCCGCAAAGCTTAAGCTTCATTTTAATTTCTCCCTTATACCTGCCAGCAGAGCAGGATCGCGCATGAGACTTTCCCCTATGAGTACGGCGTTTGCACCGGCGTTTTTTGCCCGCAATACGTCGTCGGCCGTAAACATTCCGCTTTCAGAAACGACTGCCGCCCCCTTTGGCAGCATTGCCGCCAGCCTTTCGGTGGTTTCGAGGGTGACGTTGAAGGAATATAAATCGCGGTTGTTAATGCCGAATATTTTCGCCCCCGCGTCAATACAGCTTTGCAGCTCCGCCTCATTATGACTTTCACACAGCGCGTCAAGGCCCAAGCTTTCGGCAAGAACGCGGAGCTCTTTCATTTCGTCAGGGCCCAACAGGGCGGCGATGAGAAGCACCGCGTCGGCGCCAAGCGCCCTTGCCTCGTATATCTGATATGGGTCAATAATAAAGTCCTTTCTTAATATGGGGATTTCCACGGCCCCGCGTATTTCACTGAGATATACTGACGAGCCCATGAAGTAATGCTCCTCGGTCAGCACGCTTATGGCGGCGGCGCCGTTTTTTTCATAATTGACCGCCGTTGTGACCGGGTCAAAGTCGGGGGAGATAAGCCCCTTTGAGGGACTTGCCTTTTTAACCTCGGCGATAATGTTTACGCCCGGGCGCGTTATAGCCGTCATAAAGCCCTTGGTGGGCTCGGGGCGGCTCAAAGCGATATTTTCGATTTCGCTTTCCGGCAGTACGGCCCGCTCGCGGGCAAGCTGCTCCCGACGGAATTTAACTATATCATCTAAAATCATAATAGCCACCCTTTATGAATTGCTCACCTCAATCATTTTTTCCAGGACCTTAACGGCGCGGCCCTCGTCAATAGAACGCTTGGCCATTTCTACGCCCTCGGCGATTGACGCGGCCTTGCCGGTAATGTAAATGGCGCAGGCGGAGTTGAGAACAACGATATCGCGCTTTGCGCCGGTCACTTTGCCGGTGAGTATGCCGCGGGTGATCTCGGCGTTTTCTTCAGCGGTGCCTCCGACTATTTCCGCAAGCTCATAGGTTCCCAGCCCAAATTCGGAGGGGTTGAGCGTGTAGGTCTTTATTGTGCCGTCGGGCATAAGCTCGGCCACCTGAGTGTCGCCGGTGACAGTTATTTCGTCCAGCCCGTCGCTGCCGTGAACCACCATTGCCCGCTTTAGACCCAGATTTTTAAACACTCTGCACAGAGGTTCGATCATAGCTCCGTCGTAGCAGCCGGCAAC
>CANRHW010000055.1 GCA_947630525.1 uncultured Clostridia bacterium
TTTCAGAGCCTCACTTTTTTTCGGAGCTGTCGTCCTCCTCAGATTTATGGTGCTCGCCGTAGCCATATCCATAGCCGTAACCGTAGCCATACCCATAGCCGCTGCGGTAACCGCCATAACGGTAGTAGCCCTTGCGCTTGTACTTATACTTATATCCGTCGCCTTCGCCCTCGACGCCGTTGAATATGCCGCCGAGTATCTTTGCGTTGGCAAGGCGAAGCTGCTCTACGGCCTCGGCAACGGCGCTGCGGTCAGTCTGGTTATAGTGGGCCAGCAGCAACACGCCGCTGCAATACTTCGTCAGTATCGCGGTGTCGGTAACGGCAAGCACGGGCGGCGTATCTATAAATACGTAGTCGTACTCCTTGCCCAGAGTTTCGATTACCTCCTGCATTTTTGCGCTGTCAAGCAGCTCAGAGGGGTTTGGCGGAATTTCGCCGCTCACCAATACGTCCAGATTTTCGCGCACATTTTTGCGGATAACGGAATGAAGGTCGTTCATCCTAACCAGCACGTTTGACAGGCCGGGCTTTTGGGAGATGTCCAAAAGATTTGCAATATTGGGCCGGCGTAAGTCGCAGTCAACAATGATGACCTTTTTGTTGGTCTCGGCAAAGGAGATGGCCGTATTGACGCAGGTAGTACTTTTGCCCTCGCTGGCAAGAGAGCTGGTAATGATTATCTTGTTGCTTTCCGCCTCGGGCAGAGAAAAGATAATATTGGTACGCAGACCCTTATAAGATTCCTTTACCTGGAAAGGCGTTTTGTCGTTAAGGATAAACATACGCTTTTCTTCAACAGACATTCTGTCGGCCATGGCCTGACGGCTGCGTTTTTCAAGTCCAAGCTTTCTGCGGATTTCTTTAAACTTCTTTTTCATATTCATAGGTCACCTTTTGCCTCCCGATTTCTCTTTATTGTTGCCTTCGCTTTTTTTATCGCCGCCCTTAGCCTCGCCGTTCTTAGCGGGGCCGTCGGTGTTAAAGTTCATGCCCTGAATAACTCCCAGCACGGGAGCGTCCATGACCTTGGCGAAGTCTTCCGACTTCTTGAGCCTTGTGTCCATAAAGTATATGGCCAGCACTATTGCGCAGCTGAGCACCCCGCCCAGCAGGAAGCCTATAAGCGCGTTCCGTTTATTATTGGGAGAAGACTGCTCCATCGGTACGACCGCCCGGTCAACTATAGTCGCCGTAGTGCCCTCGACGTACTTGGTTATTTCCGAAGTGCCGCTCTGGGCCACCGCGTTGGCAATATCGGCCACCTCATACTGCTCCTCTCCGCGGACGGTTATAGCGAATATACCCGTATCCTCCATCATCTGCGTGCTGACCATCTCTAAAAGCTCCTCCGGCGTATAGCCCGAAATGCCGCCCTCATTGATAGCGCGCTTCATTGCGGATTTGGTGCTTACTATGGCCTGATAAGTCGGCACCAGCTTGATCATGGTATTTATCTGGTTTTGGTTGATAGCCTCGGTATAGGCGTTGGAGTTTTTGTTATTGACTACCAGCACCGCCTGAGCCGTATACATGGGCTTGATCAAGAAGCAGCTAATCGCGTAGGCCAAAGCCCCGCAGAATAACGCCGCCGCCAGTATCCACGCAAACTTGCTTCTGAGGGCGTCGAATATTTCCATTAAGTCTATATTGACTTCTCCCTCATCCTCAAGTTCTATGACATCCTTTTCTTCAAGGTTCATCTTTCCACCATCCTAACATCGTTACTATTCTCGGTATCAAAGCTGTACAAGAGGATTCATCACTATCCCCGTGACAAGCTTGGGATAAAAATAAGTAGACTTCTGAGGCATTTTTTCATTCACAAGAGATACGTCCTTTATCTGGCTGACCTTGGTGCCGTTGAGCAGGAACATACAGTTGGCCTGGCCGCCGTCAACCGCGGCAAAGCCCTTGGCCGCGTCGCGGGTGTAGGTGAGATTTATCTGACGGACCATGTTTTCCCTGTCGATGCCCAAAGCCTTTTCCAAAATAAGGGTGTGCAGCACGCTCACGTCAAGGCTCCGATACTCCCTGCCCTTGTTGGGCAGCGCCCTTTCCATAGCCGCCGCGTTCCTCAGCGTCAACAAAAAGCAGCCGCCGTTAAAATAGAACACACAGGCGTTTTTATCGGAGTTCGCTTTGAGAACGGCCTCCGCCTCATCCCTTTTGACAGGCACGGCGTCAAAGTCGTCTTTCACCGTTTCAAGCAGCTTGTGGGGGTCAAAGCTCGCCAAATCCCTGACAATGCGATGCGTCGGATATACCACCAGTCCGGGGTCGCTCATATCCACAAGGAACATCATGCAATACTTCCACATATCGCCCGCCGCGCCGGTTTCTTCCATATAGCGCTTGTAGTTAAGGGCGGTCTCGTAGCGATGGTGACCGTCGGCAATAAAAAGCTGCCGCTCCTCAAACATGGCCGTTATCCTGTCGGCGGCGGCCTTGTCCGACACTATCCACAAATTCTGCCTTAGCCCGTCAAACGCCGTAAAGCTCACGTCCGGCGACCGCTGGGACAGTTCGCCAATAAACTTGGGCAAAGCGCCGCTTTCATCGTTATACAGAGAATATATCTGGCTGAAATTGCAGCCGGTGGCCTTCATCAGCTCAAACCGGTCGGTCTTGGCCTTTGAAAGGGTCTCCTCATGGGGCAGCACCTTTTTTTCAGAAAACTCGCTGAGCTCCACGGCCCCTATGAGGCCTTTGAGAGACATATCCTTTCCGCCGTGGGTGAAAATTTCTTCATAAATATAGAAGCACGGGCTTGAATCGACGACCAAAACTCCCTCGTCAAGCATACGCCTGAGTTCCGCCGCGGCCCGGGTATAGCGGTTGTCCGCCGCAGTATCCTCCGGCCGCTGGTAACCGTACTCCAGCCTGATGACGTTGTCGCGGTCCGTTTCGTAGAAAGCCTTTTGCTGCTCCTCGGATATGATATCGTAGGGCGGCGTCGTTACCTTTGAAAGATCCTTGCCGGCATAACGCAGCCCCCTGAAGGGTATAACCTTTGCCATATCGCACCTCTTAAAGCTTTTGTAAGCATAAATCGTCATGCTAAGTTATTATACTACAACTCTTAAAAAAAATCAAGTATATTTTTTAATATTATTTCATTAATTTTTTATTCGGACATATTCGGACAATTTTTGCGGGGCCCTATTGGGGTCGAGAGCCTTAATTTAAGGCAAATTCTTAATCCTCCTGTGAAAATAATAAATCAATTAATGTAGAAAATTCGCCCTTGCGAGCGAATTTTCCGTGAGAGTCGATTTAATAATCGCTTTTATAGAGATTTAGTTTGGCCAAATTATAGGTGATGATAAAGGCGTCGCCGTAGGTCAGCTTGTCGCCGGGGCGGAAAGCGCCGTTTTCATCAGGGGCCATTACGCCCAGTCCGCAGAGTATGGCGGCCGCGCCTATACCGCCGGTAAAGCCGGAGGCGTCGCTGTACTGTGCGGAATAGATATCGAGGTCGATGAGGGGATCCCAACTGAACTGCTTGGCAACGGTCTCCGCGGCCTTTTCACGGGTCACGGGGCCATTGACTTCCTCCTCCGTCTCTTCGGGCCCCCAGCCGATATATCTGTAGGGCGCCGCGTCGATGCCGGTAAGCATGCCGACAAGGTTGCGGAAATCGCCGAATGATATCTCGTCGTTAAAGGAATAGGCACCCGGCAGAGTTATATCGTTTTCGCGGAGCATATCAAAGGCGTTCCACGCGGGGTGATCGGTCTCGTCAGACTTGGGGAGCACGGTCTCGGCCTTTTCGCCGTCATAACCGACGGGCATTCCGTCCTCGGCCCTGAGTGCGTAAAAGTTGGTCTTGCCGGTAAGCCTGCGGGCCAGCACGGGGTGTACTCCGGTCGTGACGCCGTTGGCATCGGTATCGGCCATATAGGTATATACGAGCTCGGCGTCATAGGCGGCCTTAACCGCAGCGAGGCGGTCGGTCATAGCCGCGGGAGTGACGATCTCCACCTTGGGCAGGTTTTCGTAATAGCGGGTCACCTTGCCGGTATTGGCCGAAACGGCGGCCGTCTTACAGTCGGCGGGGAAGGGTATTTCGCCGATATAACGGACGTAGTGCGCTCCGCCGTAATACGCGGAGTAATCATCGTCGCGGTCGGAACGGTAGCCCTCCACGTTCTTTATCTTCTCTACAAACTTCTCGCCTATGGAGCGGCACTGCCCCACGTCATAGGCCGGCTTATCCTCATCGTCGCCGCGCACGTCGGAGTCCTTCCAGGAATAGAAGCCCTTGAGCTCGCCGGTCTCGGCGTCGAGGGTTAAGTCGGCATAGCCGTTTTCGGCCTCAAAGTCACAGTTTACGATATAGCTCTCCTCGGCGTCCTCTCCATCGCCGACGTAATATTTACGAGCGGCGTAGCGGAGGGTGAGCTCATAATCATCGGGCAGGGAAAGCTCGGGCAGGGAGGCGATTATCTCCTCCACCTTTTCGCGGCTGATAAGGCTGTTCATCTTGTCTACGGCCTTTATCTCCTCTTCGGTTAGGCGGTAGCTGCCGCCGCCGGAGGCTCCGGCTTCCATATTCTCGGCGGAGGCGGCGTCCATTGTAAAGGCTCCGTTTTGCATAAATTTATAGGTGTCGTAAAACGAGGCGGGACTAAAGGTTCCGCCGAAGGAGTCCACATAAACGCTGTCGTCATAAACATAAACGGGGAAAGCCTTTTCGCCGAATATCTGATATTCGGTGCGGACGGCCACGTCGTTCAGCGCCTGATAGGCTTTTTCGGCCTCGATGCCGCCGGTGGCGGAAAAGTCGCCGTCAAAGTCCCAAACGAGGCTATAGCCGCGTACCCGGCCGGTGGTGCGGCTCATGGTGACGTTGGCGTAGCTGCCCTCCACACGTATGCCGTTTTCATAGCGGTTAAAACGGAAGCGTATGCCGCCGCTGTCGTCTTCGCTGTAAACCAAGCTGCCCGCGAGCTGAGGAACGGTTTTTTCCAAAAAGGCTTTGGCCGTTTCCAGGAGCTGGCTCTTGCGTATCTCCGAAAGGCCGCTCCCCTCCTCAACGGTGAAGTCGTTGTACCGCACGGGCACCAGGCGGGTATTGATCTCCACGTTCACCGATTTTTCATATTCCGCGTCGGACCAGGTTATGTCAAAAACCTGACCCCCGCTGCGGTCATACACCTCGTAGTTGCACTGGCTGAGCTCCGCCGGGATATCGAAGGTGGCCTTGGCCATGGCGATGGCCTGTTCGGCGGTGGCGGCGCCGGCCTCCCGGGTCACGCCGGGTTCCACGTACACATCTGTCTGGGCCGCAAACGACGGAATTGCCGTCAGAGCCATGGCCGCTGCAACGGCCAGCGGAATAAATTTTTTCATAGAAATTCCTCCTTGTTATGTATTTATTATTTTGACGTACAAATTTCTAAAAAAGTTCCCATAATTTTTAAATTTTATAAAAAAACTCATTTATTATATATTTCGCCGAAAATCGTGTTTTCCCTCTTTTTGTTCACAATATTTTAACCTTTATTTTGAAAACAAGCCTTGCATATCCGAAGATTTTGTGATAGAATAAAATTACATTATTATGAATATTTTTTGGAGGTTTTTGCAGTGAAAATTACTGACAGCATCAAATACATTGGGGTCAACGACCGCGACATCGACCTTTTCGAGGGAATGTACGAGGTCGAAAACGGCATGGCCTACAACTCGTACCTCATAACCGGCGAAAAAACGGCGGTCATGGACAGCGTTGACGACCGCTTTGCCGGAGAGTGGCTCGCCAACCTTGAAGCCGCGTTAGCCGGGCGCAGCCCCGATTATCTTATAGTGCAGCACATGGAGCCCGACCACTCGGGCAGCATAACGGCCTTTGCGGAAAAGTATCCCGAGGCAAAAATAGTCGCCGGGCAAAAGGCTTTTCCAATGATGAGGCAGTTTTTCGGCACGAACTTTGAGGGCCGCAGCGTCACCGTCGGCGAGGGCGCCAGGCTCAGCCTGGGCGACCGGGAGCTGACCTTTATCACCGCGCCTATGGTGCACTGGCCCGAGGTTATAATGACCTACGACGAAAAGGACAAGGCGTTCTTCTCAGCCGACGCCTTTGGTAAATTCGGCGCACTGGACGCCGACGAGGACTGGGCCTGCGAGGCAAGGCGCTATTACTTCGGCATCGTGGGCAAATACGGTATGCAGGTGCAAAATCTGCTGAAAAAAGCGGCCTCTCTTGACGTAAACGTAATCTGCCCCCTGCACGGCCCGATATTGAACGAAAACCTTGGATATTATATGAAGCTGTACGGCATCTGGTCGGCCTACGGAGTTGAGACCGACGGCGTGTGCATCGCCTATACGTCGGTATACGGCCACACAAAAGCGGCGGTCGAGCTGCTGGCGGAAAAGCTCAGGGAAAAGGGCTGCCCCAAGGTTGCGGTGAACGACCTTGCCCGCTGCGACATGGCCGAGGCCGTGGAGGACGCTTTCCGTTACGGCAAGCTCGTGCTGGCCACCACCACCTACAATGCGGAGATATTCCCCTTTATGCGGGAATTTATAGAGCATTTGACCGAACGCAATTTCCAAAACAGAACCGTCGCGCTCATCGAGAATGGCACCTGGGCCCCCGCGGCGGCAAAAACCATGAAAAAACTGCTTGAGCCCTGCAAAAATATAACTCTCACCGGCGAAGTGACTATACGCTCCGCAATGACCGAGGAAAACCGGGCGCAAATAGAAGCTCTTGCGGAGGGACTCAAATAAAGACTGTACAGGAGGTCTCTCAATGAAAATGAAAAAGTTTTTGGCGCTTGTTCTTACGGTGACCCTGGCGGCGTCGGTGCTTGTTTTAAGTCCGGCGGCCACTTCGGTTATGGCCGCCGGCGAGCTGACGCTGACGCCACTAAGGGACGGCTACGCCGCGAACACCGCCTCCCCGGATGCGGAGGACAAGACCATACTTGAAATAGGCTATCACCCTGACAATCCCCTGCCCGTTGACACGGGGTACAGAGGGGGCGACACCAGAGGCGTGCTGAGATATGCCCGCGACATACTGCTGAGCTTCGACGGTACGGAAATAAACGCCGGCGCGGTCTCGTCGGCAGTGCTCAAGCTCACCGTGGTTCAGGCCAAAAACATAGGAATGAACGGCAGCGAATGCGAGTCGGTGAACATTGCCGCCTATGGCTTTACCGGCAGTTGGGACGAAAACAGCCGCGCCTGGAGCAACGCTCCCGCCGTTGCGGCAAAGGACCTCGCCGGCATATCGTGCAGTCTTTCAAAGGACAATTCAGGTCAGGGCACCGTAATGACCATTGATCTGACCGACTACATACGCCGTAACCCCGGCAGGGCGACTTATGACTTCCGCCTTAAAGCCTCGGGTTCGGGCTTCAACTTTTATTCTAAGGAAAGCCCCGACCCCGCCCGCCGGCCCGTGCTTGTAATAAAGCAGGACCCCGAGCTGGAGGGCTCCGAAACCTACTCCGGCGGCCTCGACGCGGACACCTATACCGAGGATTCCGATGACAACCGCAACAAGTCCATGTCCGGCGAAGCATACATGACCATAGCCAACACCGGGAAAAACGGCGCGAACTGCCGCCGGAACGGTTACATAAAGGTAAAACTGCCTAAGCCCGGCGTCTGGTACGACAAGGCCGTTGTAACTCTGAGGGCGAGCGACACCAACAATGCGGATATGACCATAAGCGCCACTCCCGTATCCTCCGATTGGGACGCAAAGACCCTCACCTACGCCAATGCCCCGAAAATAAGCGGCGATGCCGCGGCTACGGCTCCGCTGCCCCACAGCAGCGCGTCTATACTCAATTTCATTACCTTTGACATAACCGACTATGTAAATTCTCACCCCAGCAGCGACGGCGTATATTCCTTTGCTCTCACGTCCGATACCGCCATCGCCTGGCTCCACACCTCACGGGCGGAGCTGGAGGCAAACAAGCCCAAGCTCAACTGCATTTATCGGGATATGGCCGACGTGACTTTGCACTACGTCAAGTCCGGCGGCGGCGAAATGAAAGACGCGGAGACTTATAGGGCGCCTGTGGGCCGGCGCATAACGCCCGACTGTCCGCCCACCCTCAACGGCTGTTATTTCTCTACTGGGGCGACCGCGGAAAGGAACGCTTTCCCATATATTGTTAAAGGCGGTAAAAACGATATATATCTCGTATACGAGGACAAGACAATATCCGGCTGGGACGAAATTTCCGTCACCACTGTGCAGTACGAGGCTCCCATCCTGCCCGACGAACTGACGGTTCACTTCCAGGGCGGCAGCGACGAGGTCTATCCCGTAACCTGGTCCCAGATATCGGCCGAGGATTTGGCCAAGCCCGGCGTGATTAAAGTTATGGGCACGCTCCAGGGCATAGCCTCCGACGCGGTCACGGCCACCGTCACCGTGCAGGAGATAACCGGCATCGCCATACCCACCGTCACTACCGTTGTGGGCAGCTATCCCGCCCTGCCGGCGCAGCTCACGGCCACCGTTGACGACGGCACCGAGGAGGGCCGGCCCCATTCCCTGGCCGTGGTTTGGGACGAGGTTCCCGCCAGCGCCTATTCCGAGGCCGGGACGTATACCGTTGTAGGAACTATTGTCTCCAGCGGGAACAAGGTCAATCTCACCCTGCTGGTAGAGGACGAGGTCACCACCAGCGACAGCATTGTCCTCGCCGACGCTTTTACCATGGACAAGGAGAACCTCTCTCCCCACAACACCAACGACCTGCGCATCAGCGGCAAGACCGGCTCTCCCACAGGGGCGAGGGCCGACAACGCCCGCCGGACTTTCTTACGGTTCAAGGGCGGCTTTGAACCCAAGCCGGAAAACGACCTTGACCCAATAGTTACCGTAAATGTGCGCCTGTGGTTCAACAGTATATCGAACGACGGCACGGTCACCTATAAAATATACGCCATTCCCGAGGAGTACGACGACTGGGAAGAAGAGACTCTAACCTGGAACAACGCGGAGGATAT